>JBJHAZ010000167.1:0-5599 GCA_050485225.1 Gammaproteobacteria bacterium | reverse complement strand
GCACCATTGTCTCCGTCTCGGACGGCATCATCCGTATTCATGGTCTCGCGGATGCCATGTACGGTGAGATGATCGAGTTCGATGGCGGCACCTTTGGCATGGCTCTCAACCTGGAACGCGATTCAGTTGGTGCTGTGGTGCTGGGCGATGCCCAAGGGCTGGCGGAAGGCAAGAAAGCCCGCTGTACCGGCCGTATCCTCGAAGTTCCGGTCGGTCCGGAGCTGGAAGGCCGCGTCGTGGACGCGCTCGGCAACCCGATCGATGGCAAGGGACCCCTCAACGCCACCCTGACCGCGCCGGTCGAGCAGGTTGCGCCGGGCGTAATCGCCCGTAAATCCGTCGACCAGCCGGTGCAGACCGGTCTGAAGGCGATCGACGCCATGGTGCCGGTAGGACGCGGCCAGCGGGAGCTGATCATCGGCGACCGCCAGACCGGCAAGACCGCCATCGCCATCGATGCCATCATCAACCAGAAAGGTACCGGTGTTAAGTGTATCTATGTGGCGGTGGGCCAGAAGCAATCGTCCATCGCCAACGTGGTGCGCAAGCTGGAAGAGCACGGCGCTCTGGATCACACCATCATCGTCGCCGCCGGTGCCTCCGACCCCGCCTCCATGCAGTACCTGGCGCCCTACGCCGGCTGTGCCATGGGTGAGTACTACCGCGACCGAGGTCAGGACGCCCTGATCATCTATGATGACCTGACCAAGCAGGCCTGGGCCTACCGTCAGATCTCGCTGCTGCTGCGTCGTCCGCCCGGCCGTGAGGCTTACCCCGGTGACGTCTTCTATCTGCACTCCCGCCTGCTGGAGCGCGCTGCCCGGGTCAATGCCGAGCACGTGGAGCAGCTCACCAATGGTGAGGTCAAGGGCAAGACCGGCTCGCTTACCGCGCTGCCGATCATCGAAACCCAGGCCGGTGACGTGTCCGCTTTCGTACCGACCAACGTGATCTCCATCACCGACGGCCAGATCTTCCTCGAGACCGATCTGTTCAACGCGGGTGTTCGTCCCGCCATGAACGCGGGTCTGTCGGTGTCCCGAGTCGGCGGTGCTGCCCAGACCAAGATCATCAAGAAGCTCGGCGGTGGTGTCCGTCTGGCACTGGCCCAGTATCGAGAGCTGGCAGCGTTCTCCCAGTTTGCCTCGGATCTGGATGACGCCACGCGTGAGCAGCTCGAGCACGGCCAGCGCGTCACCGAGCTGATGAAGCAGAAGCAGTACTCGCCGCAAAGTGTTGCCGAGATGGGTGTGGTTCTGTACGCCGCCAACGGTGGTTTCCTGAAGCAGGTGCCGGTCAACAAGATCGGTGACTACGAAGCAGAGCTGCTCTCGTACATGCGCAACGAACACGCGGACCTTCTCAAGCAGGTCAACGAGTCCGGTGACTGGAATGACGACATCGAAGCCGGTTTCAAGGCCGCGCTGGACAAGTTTGCAGCCACCCAGACCTGGTAACGCGATTCACCGGGAGTGCCCAGTGGCTGCATTCCCGGTGCAACGAGCGAAAAGGCATTGAAGAATGGCAGTTGGAAAAGAAGTCAAAACCAAGATCACCAGTATCCAGAGCACGAAGAAAATCACGAGTGCCATGGAGCTGGTGGCCGCGAGCAAGATGCGGAACGCGCAGGAACGTATGGCGGTCGGCAAGCCCTACGCCCGCCGAATCCGCGCGGTGGTGGGGCATATCGCCAATGCCCAGACTGAAACCAAGCATATCTACATGGAAGAACGCGACGTCAAGCGCGTGGGCTTCATTGTAGTCTCTTCCGATCGTGGCCTCTGCGGCGGTTTGAACATCAACCTGTTCAAGCAGACCATCAACCACATGAAGAAGTGGTCCGATCAGGGTGTCGAGGTGGATCTCTGCGTCATCGGCGCCAAGGCAGCCAGCTTCCTTGGCGGTCTTGGGGGCAACATCGTGGCCTCTCTCCGCGACCTCGGTGACGAACCTCGGGCTGCCGACTTCATCGGCGCCGTCAAGGTGATGCTGGATGCCTTCGAGGAGGGTTCGATCGATCGCCTCTTCATCGTCAGCAACCAGTTCGTCAACACCATGACCCAGCGACCGCAGGTCGAGCAATTGCTGCCACTGGTGCCCGATGCGGAACTGGACCACAAGTATCGCTGGGAATACATCTACGAGCCCAGTGAAACGGAACTGTTGGATGGGCTGCTGACGCGCTATCTCGAATCACAGGTCTATCAGGCGGTGGTGGAGAACAAGGCATGCGAACTGGCGGCGCGGATGATCGCGATGAAGAACGCCACGGATAACGCCAGCGACCTTATTGACGAGTTGCGACTGCTGTACAACAAGGCGCGCCAGGCAGCCATTACCCAGGAACTGTCGGAAATCGTGGGCGGCGCCGCAGCCGTCAGCTAAGCGGCACGACACAGTTGCCGATCCAAAGAAATTTTCTAGAGGAAACCCAAATGAGTAGCGGACGTATCGTACAAATCATTGGTGCGGTGATCGACGTGGAATTTCCGCGCGACCAGGTGCCGAACATTTATGATGCACTGACCGTGGAAGACAAGAACATCACACTGGAAGTCCAGCAGCAGCTGGGCGACGGTCTGGTGCGCACCATTGCCATGGGTTCCTCTGAAGGCCTCAACCGCGGTCTGGGTGTGAGCAACACCGGCGCGCCCATCTCCGTCCCCGTGGGCACCGAAACCCTGGGTCGCATCATGGACGTGCTCGGTACGCCCATCGACGAGAAGGGCCCGATCGGCGAGCAGAAGCGCATGCCGATTCACCGCGAAGCGCCTGCCTACGCCGACCAGTCCTCTGCCATCGAGATTCTCGAGACCGGTATCAAGGTCATCGACCTGATCATGCCCATCGCCAAGGGCGGCAAGGTCGGTCTGTTCGGTGGTGCGGGTGTGGGCAAGACCGTTACCCTGATGGAACTGATCCGCAACATTGCGATGGAGCACTCCGGGTTCTCCGTATTCGCCGGTGTGGGCGAGCGAACCCGTGAAGGTAACGACTTCTACCACGAGATGCTCGAGTCCAACGTACTCGACAAGGTGGCCCTGGTGTATGGCCAGATGAACGAGCCGCCCGGTAACCGTCTGCGTGTGGCCCTGACCGGCCTGACCATGGCCGAGCACTTCCGTGACGAAGGCCGCGACGTTCTGATGTTCGTCGACAACATCTACCGTTACACCCTGGCCGGAACCGAAGTATCCGCCCTGCTGGGTCGTATGCCTTCTGCGGTGGGCTACCAGCCGACCCTGGCTGAAGAGATGGGTGTACTCCAGGAGCGCATCGCTTCTACCAAGACCGGCTCCATCACGTCCTTCCAGGCGGTTTACGTACCTGCGGATGACCTGACGGATCCCTCCCCCGCCACCACCTTTGCTCACTTGGATGCGACCCTGGTACTGTCCCGTCAGATCGCCGAGCTGGGTATCTACCCGGCCGTCGACCCGCTCGACTCTACGTCTCGTCTGCTCGACCCACTGGTTATCGGCGAGGAGCACTACGAGGTGGCTCGCGGCGTTCAGTCGGTGCTGCAGCGTTACAAGGAGCTGAAGGACATCATTGCCATTCTGGGTATGGACGAACTGTCCGAGGAAGACAAGCAGGCCGTAGCCCGCGCCCGTAAGATCCAGCGCTTCCTGTCCCAGCCGTTCTTCGTGGCCGAAGTGTTCACCGGCAGCCCCGGCAAGTACGTGTCCCTGCGCGACACCATCGCCGGCTTCAAGGGCATCATCGAAGGTCAGTACGATCACCTGCCCGAGCAGGCGTTCTACATGGTTGGCTCCATTGATGAAGCGCTGGAAAAAGCCAACAAACTTTGATTTGCCAATAAAGGGCTGGTGACTGACTGATGGCCATGACATTCCAATGTGACATTGTGAGCACGGAAGAGTCCCTGTTTTCCGGGCAAGTACAGATGATCGTCGCGAGTGCGGTACAGGGCGACATCGGTATCCTGTACGGGCACGCTCCGCTGCTCACTACCCTGACGCCGGGTCCGGTACGGGTAATCGCTCCCAATGGAGACGAGTCCCTGTACTACCTTTCCGGCGGTTATCTGGAGGTGCAGCCCAGCGTGGTGAGCATTCTCGCCGATACCGCTGTCCGCGCCGACGACATCGACGAAGCGGCAGCGCTGGAAGCCAAGAAAGAGGCCCTGGCCACCCTTCACAACAAATCCGGCGAGTTCGACTATTCCCAGGCAGCCTCACAGCTGGCGGCGGCCGCCGCCCAGCTGCGTACCATCGAGGAGCTGCGCCGCAAGGCGCGCAAGTCGGGCCGCTGAACGCACCGCAATCAATGTGTGGTATACAAGGGTGGCGCAGAGCCGCCCTTTTTTGTTTGTAGGGACGAACGAATAACACAGGACTTGAGTCTATGACCGACTTCGTCATTCTCGCCGCCGGCAAGGGCACCCGCATGCGCTCGCGGTTGCCGAAGGTGCTCCACCCGCTGGCCGGCAAGCCGCTGCTTCAGCACGTGGTCGATACCGTGGCGCCCTTTTCCGCCCAACCGGTGAAAGTGGTGACCGGCCACGGCAGCGATCAGGTACGCGCCGGCATTTCCGGGGAGATCGAATGGATCGAGCAGCGCGAACAGCTCGGCACCGGTCACGCGGTGCTGCAGGCGCTGCCAACCCTCGCCGCGAGCGGCAAGACCCTGGTGCTTTTCGGCGATGTACCGCTGGTTCAGCCGGACACCATCAAGGCCCTGCTCGCACAGGCGAAACACGCCGATGTGGTGCTGTTGACCGTGACATTGGCAGATCCGTCCGGGTATGGGCGTATTGTGCGCGACGCTGCTGGCGGGGTTCGCGCGATCGTCGAGCACAAGGATGCGACTCCGGATCAATTGCCGATCAATGAGATCAACACCGGCATCATGGTACTCGACAACGGTGACCTGCAGCGCTGGTTGCCGGCCATCAGCAACAACAACGCCCAGGGCGAATTCTATCTGCCGGATGTGGTGGCCATGGCGGTGGCGGACGGCCGTACGGTGGCGGCCTGCCAGCCGCGCTGGGAGTGGGAGGTGCAGGGTGTCAACAGTCGTGGTCAGCTGGCAGCACTCGAGCGACACTACCAGCGCCATCTGGCCGACGATCTCATGGCCGGCGGCGTTACCCTGGCGGACCCGGAGCGGTTCGACTGTCGCGGCCAGCTGAGCGCCGGGCAGGATGTGTTCATCGACATCAATTGCCTGTTCACGGGTACGGTGACGGTGGGGGACAATGTTTCCATCGGCGCGCACTGTGTCATCAGCAATGCCCGGATCCAGGACGGTGCGGTGATCAAGCCCCACTCCATCCTTGAGGACTGTGTCGTCGGCCCGGACGCGGAGGTCGGCCCCTTTGCCCGCCTGCGTCCCGGCACCGAGCTGGCCGCCGGGGCGCGCATCGGCAATTTCGTCGAGACCAAGAAGGCGACCATCGGACCGGGCAGCAAGGTGAATCACCTGACCTATATCGGCGACACCGAGGTCGGGTGCAACGTCAACGTTGGCGCGGGCACCATCACCTGCAATTACGACGGGGTGAACAAGCATCGCACGGTGCTCGAGGACGGCTGTTTCATCGGCTCGAACAGTTCACTGGTGGCGCCGCTGACCC
>JBJHAZ010000166.1:0-5615 GCA_050485225.1 Gammaproteobacteria bacterium | reverse complement strand
GTGTTGGACAGGGCGCCGGCGGTGAAGAAGGGGTACCAGCCGTCTCCCAGTTCCACGGCGCGGCGGATGGCGCGGCGGGAGTTGCCGCCCACCAGCAGTGGCGGGTGGGGCTTTTGCGCTGCGCCCGGCAGGATGCGGTTGCCCCGCGCCTCGTACCCTTGGCCGGCAAAGCTGAACTCCTCCTCGCTCAGGGCCGCCTTGAGGGCCTGCAGGTATTCATCCATGAGCTCGTTGCGCCGGTCGAAGTCGACGCCCAGGGCGCGGTATTCCCCTTTCAGGTAGCCGGCACCCAGCCCGAGGCTGAGGCGGCCGTCCGAGAAGCGGTCGAGGGAAGCGATGGCGCGGGCGATGATGAAGGGGTTGCGGTAGGGCAGGACCAGAATGCCGGTTTGCAACTTGAAGCGGGTGGTGGAGGCGGCCACCAGCGACAGCATCACGAAGGGGTCCTGGGCGTGGTGCCCGCCGGCGTCAAGCCAGCGGCCGGTGGGACAGGGGTGGTCGGTGACGTTGCCGCCGGCATAGCCGAGCTGCTCGAGCAGCTGGCACACCTCGCGCACCGCGTCGAGGGAAAGAAACTCATCGGGCTGGTCGGTGCGGTCAAAGGGCAGGGAGACGTTGATTTCCATTTGCGTGGGCCTGTCGTTATTGAAAAGGTGTTCGGGGTGGTTGCTGCTGCGGTCGCGGCTGGGGTCTCAGCCGATCAGCGGCGCCATGCGCTGGCGGTAGTCGGCGAAGCGTTCGCGCACCGCGTCGAGATCCAGTCCAAAGCGGGCCGGGTCGGGATGGCGACTGGGTTCGCGGTTTTCGGCGTGCTCGCGCCACCAGGCTTGCATGTTGGCGACGAACGCGTCGCTGACCGGCTCGTCCAGCCACTCGTACAGAGCGCGCACCTGGCCAATGGGATCGCGCTGCATCGCTCTGAAACCGATATCGAAGAAGCGGTGCTGGTGGCCGGCGTCGCGAAACGACAGCGCCCGTTCCATCCCCAGTGTCCAGTGCCGCAGGTTGAGCTCGGCCAGGTAGGGCAGGTCTGCCCGGTCGGTGAAATGGCCCACGTAGTCGGCGTAGAGATCGCACACCGACAGCATTACCTCGGCGGGGTCGCGGTGGGTCATCACGAAGCGGGCGTCGGGGAAGACGCGGTCGAGGTGGTCGAAAAACAGCAGGTGGGTCGGGCATTTCAGTCGCCACGGGCGGTGCGGAAAGCGCCATTGCAGCAGTTTCAGGACTCGCCGCTCGTACCGGTAGGTGGACGTCAGGTCGGCATCGAGCAGCCATTCGGAATAGCTCGGGATCTGCGCCAGCGCCTGGAAGATGTGGCTCTTGAAGTCCAGCGCCATGAGTTCCTGGCATTCGGCGGGGCCGTCGGCGGTGGAGGGCACGAACTTGCGCGCGCCCTCGGGCCGCAGGGAGGCTGGTTTCGAGACTGGCGGCTGCGAGGGATCAGTGCCCTCCTGCTCCTGTTCCAGGGTGGCGGGCGGTGGGCAGGGCGCCGAAGACTCCCGGTTGCGCAGTGAGCGCGTGGCCGGATCCTGCGCAAGCAGCACCGACAGCGCGGTGGAACCGGTGCGGGGCAGGCTGATGCCAATGAGGGGTCGTTCGATGGGCTCGTCGTCGATCTCGGGGTGGCGGCGGTACCAGTCCTCCACCTGCAGGCGCTGCTTCAGGTAATCGATGATACGTCCGCGCAGCACCTGCTCGCCGATGGCGTTGAGGTGGGCTTCGGTGCGCAGTGCGCGCACGAGCACCTCAAGGCCTTCGTGAAAGCTGTCGTCACCGAAGTCGGCCAGGCCGGTCTCGGCGCGTGCAATGTCGAGCAGGGCGGTGTGGTGTTCCATGGAAGCCTCGGGCCTGGGGAGTCGCTTTCAGCGGCTCTCGGGGTGCTGTGCCTGATTGTCCCGGCCGAGGTACGCCGCGACAACCGGGCGTGTCCCGCTGCCAGTGGTTATGGCCGTCTCGCAGCAGGGGTTGGGCCCGGCCGGCCGCTATTCGCGTCAGAGCGCCCGCTCGGCGGTGGCGTCGGATGCCATGAACAGCGGCGCCTCGGCCACCGGGTTCATCATCACCACCGGGATTTCCCGCTCCGTGGCGCGCTGGTAGTCGTTGTAGAAGGGGTAGCAGGTGGCCATGTAATCCCACACCTTCTGACGTTCCTCACCCACCGGCTCGCGCCAGGAGGCGCGGTAGGCCTGCGTGGCGATCTGCACATGCAGCTCGTCCATTTCGCGCAGGTTCAGGTACCAGGCCGGGTGGTGGTCCGCGCCGCCCTTGGAGGCGACGATCACCACCTCGCCGGCGTAGATGCCGTAGCTCAGCGGCGTGATGAACACGTTGCCGCTCTTGCGCCCCCGGTACTTGATGAGGCAGTGGGTGCCGAGGGCGTAGGCGCCCACGGGGGTGAGGTCCATGATGTGGCCCTGGGTGCCGCCGGAGCGCAGGTACATCTGGCGGTGCTGGACCATCCAGTCCTTGCGGGCGTCCCGGATGGCAGCGCTGGAATCGTCGCTCATGTGGGTCTCCTGATCATGTCTCGGATGCGCGGTCGCTACGATTTATTGTGGGCGCGGTGCGGGGTGCTGGCAAGCCGGTCGGTGGGCTGGGTATCATCCGGTATTATCGTGCTGCCCTGCCCTCACCGGACCATCTCCGCCATGATTCCAAAAAAGTACACGCCCCTGGTGTTTTCCTTCTTCATGTCCCTGTTGATGTCGGGAATCATGTCCTTTGCCATTTCCCTGATCAACCTGGGCTGGGTCGACGGCATGCTGTGGATCTGGCTGAAGGCCTGGAGCGTGGCGTTCGTGATCGCCTTTCCGGCGATTGTGACTGTGACACCGCTGGTGCGCCGGCTGGTGGCACTGGTGGTGCGCGAGGAGTAACCGACCGCCGAACGACGGCCGGGGCCGGTCAGTCCGCCGGCTGTTCCACCTGGATGACCTTGAGCCGCCGCATCCGGCCGTTGGGGAGCGGCCAGTCGATGGTGCCGCCAACGCCGAGGCCGATCAGTGCGCTGCCCACCGGGGTCAGTATCGAAATGCGCAGCTCGTCCACGTTGGCCTCCCGGGGGTAGACCAGGGTGACGGTGGTCCGGGTGCCGTTGTCCTGATCCTCGAAGGTGACCTTCGAGTGCATGGTGACCACGTCGGCGGGCACTTCGCCATCGGGTACCACGTCGGCCCGCAGCAGCTCTTCTTCCAGCGCTGCGGCCAGTTTGGAGTCGCTGTTGGCGAGGATGCGGGTCAGGATGTCGTTGTCCCGCTCGGAAATGAGGATGGGTGAGGAGGATGGGTCGGTCATGGTTCACCTTGCCGTTACGCCGGTACGCGTCCGGTCTGCCGGACGGCGTCTGAGGGTTGAATAGGGTTTGGGGTGCAGCGCAGTACGGGCGATCGAGACGGCTGCGCGCGCTCAATCGCCCCGATAGGGAAAGGCGCTGGACGGGGTGGGAACCCGTGCGCCGGTCGTGGGGGCAATGTTGCGAGTCGTGGCGATCATGAATTGACCATAGCACCTATTCAAGGTGTGGACAATGCCGCCCCGGGGCCGGCGGTCACAGTCGGCTGGATTCTTCCGGCCCGGGTGGTGTGCGGCGCCTGCGCTTGCGAAACCGGATCCCGGTGGCGCTCAACAGTCCCGTGGCGGCGGCCAGAGCAGCGGCCACGATGGCCGGCACCGGCCCCTCGCCCAGATCCATGGCCAGCAGGCTCGCCACCAGTGTGGCGCTGATGGCCATGGCGATCATGCGGCTGGTGGTAAACAGACTGCCGGCGGCGGCGGCCCGTTCGCGGGGTGCCGAGCCCACCAGGAAGCGGGCGTTGGGCGAGAAGAAGAAGCCGAAGCCGGCGCCGCACAGCCACAGCCGGAAGGCAATGTCGAGTTTGCCCGGGTCCTCGGGCAGGAACGCGAATGTGGCAATCCCCATGGCGCCAAACAGGCTGCCCCCGGTGCACAGCAGCGGGACCGGCACGCGATCGGACAGCACGCCGGCGACCGGTGCAAACATCACGCTGGCGATGGCGTAGGCGGTCATCATGCCGCCGATCTCGCCGGGGCTGAACCCGAAGCCGTGCTGCAGGCGAAACGGCAGGTAGAGAATCACCACCATCGAGGCGACGGTGCCCATGAAGGTGGCCAGTGTGGTCAGCCCCAGGGCGCGATTGGCGAGCAGGTCGACGGGCAGCACGGGGCGCGCTTCGCGCTTTTCGTGGCGCACCAGCAGCCAGCCCGCGCCGACCCCCACCGCGATGGCGCTGAGGGCCGCTCCCAGGTAGGGCGTGTGGACGGCCGCCTCCAGCCCGGCGATCAGCAGGCCGAAAGTGGCGGCGCACAGGGCCGCGCCCCGCAGGTCGAAGGGGTGGTGCTTGCGCGGCTCCGGGTCCGGCAGGTTGCGGCTGAAGGCCAGTGATACGAGCGTCAGGGGGATCACGGCGGCGAAGGCCCACTGCCAGGGCGCAAAAGTGATCACCAGTCCGCCCACTACCGGCGCCAGTGCGGTGCCGCTGGCGTTGAAGATGGTGTTGAGCGCCAGCCCACTTCCCAGCCGATCCGAGGGGTAGATGTTCCTCAGCATGGCCACCGCCACCGACATGGCCGTGGCCGCCCCCAGTGATTGCAGACAGCGCACCAGTATCAGCCCCTGCAGAGTTTCCACCCGCAGGCAGAGAAAGCCGGCGACGCAGTGCAGGGCAAAACCGGCCTGGTAGAGCGGCCGATAGCCGAAGCGGTCGCCCAGTGCCGCCAGTGGCAGCAGGGTCATGGCCAGCGTCAGCTGGTACACCGTGACCACCAGCAGTGTGGCCGAACCCCTGACGTTGAGCTCGTCGGCGATGGTGGGCAGCACCACGCTGGAGACGGCCGCGTCGATCATCAGCATCATGGAACCCAGGGACATGGCAACCACCGCGAGAACGCGGCGGCGAATGGGCAGTCCCTGGTGATCGGTCATGGCGTGGCGGTACTCGATTCTGGCGTGACGGGCGGCGCGTGCGGGCTGATGCGGGGAGGCCGGCGCACGGTTGGCGATGAATGAAACCGGCCATTATACAGGTCTGTTCACTCGCGCTCCCAAATCGCCGGGGTGGCATTGGCTCGGCGGCGGTTTGATCGCGCCGGAGACTGACGGGATAATGCGGTTTCTCCGGATTCCGTGGCCCGCCAGGCCACCCGGCCGATCACCCTGCAGGAACCCGCCCATGACCACCATTGGAACCCCCTTGGCCCCCGGTGCCACCCGCGTACTGCTGCTGGGCAGCGGCGAGCTGGGCAAGGAGGTGGTGATCGAGCTGATGCGGCTGGGCTGCGAGGTCATTGCGGTGGACCGCTACGCCAACGCCCCGGCCATGCAGGTGGCGCACCGCAGCCATGTGATCGACATGCTCGACGGCGCCGCCGTGCGTCGGGTGGTGGAGCAGGAGCGCCCGGCGCTGATCGTGCCCGAGATCGAGGCCATCGCCACCGACGAGCTGGTGCGCCTGGAGGCCGAGGGGTGGCAAGTCATTCCCTCGGCCAGGGCAGCCCGGCTGACCATGAATCGCGAGGGCATCCGGCGGCTCGCCGCCGAGGAGCTGGGGCTGGCCACCTCGCCGTACCGCTTTGCCGCCACGCGCGAGGAGTAT
>JBJHAZ010000165.1:0-5653 GCA_050485225.1 Gammaproteobacteria bacterium | reverse complement strand
CGTTCACGGGGATTTCCGGCCACAGGTAGTGCATGCCGGCGTTGATCTGCGCCACGGACAGGCCGAGCGTGGTGGCGATGCCGAACATGGTGCCGAGGATGGCGAACACGTCCACCGCATGGCCCATGGGGCCGTAGATGCGGTCGCCGATCAGGGGGTAGAGCGCCGAGCGGATGGACAGTGGCAGACCGTGCCGGAACGCGAAGTACGCCAGAACCAGCCCGACGAGCCCGTAGATGGCCCAGATATGAAAGCCCCAGTGGAAAAAGGCGATCTGCATCGCCTGCTTCGCCGCATCCACCGTCTGGGCGGCGCCCTCCGGGGGCTGGGCGTAGTGCAGCACCGGCTCGGCGACGCCGAAGAATAGCAGGGCGATGCCGTAACCGGCCGAGAACAGCATGGCAAACCAGGCCGGAAAGCTGTACTGGGGCTCGATGTGATCCGGCCCCAACTTGATGTTGCCCCAGCTCGTCAGGCTCAGGCCGACGATGAACACCAGAAAGAACGCCACCGCGAGCATGTAGAACCAGCCGAAGGTTTCGGTGATGTAGGCGAGGGTGGTGCTGAAGGCCTGTCCGGCGAGTTCGGGGTTACTGATGGTGCCGATGACGAGGAGCAGGATGACCGCGAGAGCGGGCAGAAAGACGGGGAGCAACAGCGTTGACTGCAGTGCATTCTTGGGTTGGGACATGAACCCTTCCTTGTGGTGCTTGTATGTATTTTTCCGCGATGCGCGTCGGGCGATGATGCGGGCCGCTGATCATGTTATGCGGCTAACTATAGACGTTTCGAAATGCAGTTGCCCGTTTCCGGCCGTGAATGATTCGTGGGATCGCGAAGTTGTTCCGCTTCAGCATAGTGTGAAGCCGGCCCGGTTGTCACAGTTCGACAAGGGCCGTACACATTCCCCCGTGGGCTTTGGGCAGGCAGGTCGATAAAGCTCCGCCGTGTGAATACGCCGAGACGATCCGGCCCGCCCTCCGTCCACAGGGCAGTCGTGGTGCCCTTTTGGTGCGATGGGTACCAATGTGGGGCGTCTGCCTGCCGGCGTGGACCGTATGGCGTGCCGGGCGTGGTCCTTCGCGCCTGCTCTGTTCTGGTGCCTTTCTTGCATATTCAAGTGGCAGTGCACACGGTCGTGCACAGGAACATGGAGCCATCATGAGTCAAACCGAAACGCGCCCGGGGGCAGCGGACTTTCTGCTCGCCTCGAAAAAAAGTGACATTCTGGAGTTGGAGCACCTGCTGGACATGGTGCAGCTGGTGGTTGCCACCAGTGATCTCGTGCACGCGCTACAGCGCGAACGCGGCCTGTCCAACCTCTTTGTGGGCTCCGGCGGGGAGCGCTGTGCCGACCGCCTGCAGGAGATGGTGGACGCGTCAGGCGTCGCCGAAGAGGGCTGGCGGTGTTGTCTGGCCGAGATGGACATCACCACACCCGGTGGTCCCGGTGTCAGCCGGCTGTACCAGCGCATCGCCCGGGCGCTGCACGCGCTGGACGAACTGGAGCCGGTACGCGAGGCGGTGGTGCGACTGCAATTGACGCCCGAGGCCATCATCGACGGCTACAGCGATCTGGTGCGCTGCCTGATGGCCATCGTGTTCGAGGCCGCCGATTCTGCCGTGGACCCCGATATTTCCCGCGTGCTGGTGGCCATGTTCCACCTGATGCTGGGCAAGGAATGGGCCGGGCAGGAGCGTGCGGTGGGCGGTGCGGGATTCGCCCGGGGCGAGTTCAGCGACAGCCTGGTGGAGCGGTTGCGCCACCACATCGATAACCAGGAGCGCTGCTTTGGCGTATTCGCGGATTTCGCCGACGCGGCGTCCATGCAGTTGTGGCAGGGGATACAGACCGGCCCGGGCGTTGCCGAGCTGGAGCGGCTGCGTCGCCTGGCGTTCAGCTCGCTGCACAGCAGTCCGGTGGACAGCAATCTGTCCGACACCTGGTTTGCCATCACCACCGCGCGAATTGACGCCATCAAGGCCGTCGAGGATCAGTTGGAGGAAGCCCTCAAGAAGCTGGGTGAGGATAAGGTAACCGCGGCGCGCAGCGATCTCGACAGCCACCGGGTGCATCTGGAGGCACTGGGCCACCAGCCGGAATCCTCGGGTCTGGCCATCTTCTACCGCAACACCTCGCCGGCCGAGGCGTCAGCCAGCGAGGGCATGTACGACACCGGATGTGCCAGTCAGCAGTTGGGACGCTCTCTGATTGATCTGGTTCGGGCCCAGGGCCAGCGCCTGCAGACCATCGGCGACGAGCTGGAGGAGGCCCGCGAGGCGCTCGCCGAGCGCAAGATGATCGAGAAGGCCAAGGGTATGATCATGAAATACCGTGGCGTGAGCGAGGAGAAGGCGTTCCGTGTGCTGCGTCAGATGGCGATGAATCGCAACCTCAAGCTGGGTGAAGTGGCGCGCGCCATGCTGGACATGGAAGAAGTGCTCAAGTCGACATCGGAGAAGTCGCCGGCGTCCGAGGCGCCCTGAGACGGCTGTGCGGGGTGGGCTCGGGCAACCCGAGTCCACCCCACGACTTGATGCTCCGATTCAGCCGGTCGCACTTTTCTGACGGCCATCCACCGAGCCGGCCTGAGCGCGGCGCGGCATCTTTTCCACTTTCTTCTGTTTCTCGTAGAGAAAGCGCAGCACTTCGCGCCGGTAGTGGTTGTACTCGGGATTGTCCGCCAGCTCGATGCGGTTGCGCGGTCGCGGCAGCTTGATATCGAGAATCTCGCCGATGGTGGCGTTGGGTCCGTTGGTCATCATCACGATGCGGTCGGACAGCAGTACGGCCTCATCCACATCGTGGGTGATCATCAGCACGGTATTGTTCAGTTCCCCCTGGATGCGCATCACCTCGTCCTGCAGGTGGGCGCGGGTCAGGGCGTCCAGGGCACCGAAGGGCTCGTCGAGCAGCAGTACCTTGGGCTCCATGGCCAGCGCCCGCGCAATGCCGACCCGCTGCTTCATGCCACCGGAAATCTCGGCAGGCCGCCGGTCGAGGGCGTGGGACATGCCCACCATTTCGAGGTTGTGCAGGATCCAGTCGCGCCGCTCGCTGGCGGATTTGGACTTTTTCAGCACCTTGTCCACCGCCAGCGCGACATTTTCGTACACCGTCAGCCATGGCAGCAGCGAGTGGTTCTGGAACACCAGACTGCGATCCGGTCCGGGGGTGTTGACCTCCTTGCCTTCGAGAATCACCGCCCCGCTGGTGGCGGGCAGCAGGCCCGCCACGATGTTCAGTACGGTGGATTTTCCGCAGCCCGAGTGGCCGATGATGGCGATGTATTCGCCGCGATCCACTTTCAGGTTCACGTCCGTGAGCACCTGGGTTTCGGTCTTGCCGCGGGTGAAGGTCTTGGCGACGTTTTCAATGGTGAGATAGTGTTTGCTCATGACTGTGTCTCCTTACTCGGCGGTGCCGCGTGTGACCCGGTTGCCCACCAGGGCGACCAGACGGTCGAGGGTGAAACCCACCAGTCCTACGTAGATGAGGGCGAGGATGATGTCGCTGATCATGGAGGCGTTCCAGGCGTCCCAGATGAAGAAGCCGATACCTACACCGCCGATCAGCATTTCCGCCGCCACAATGGCCAGCCAGGACAGGCCGATACCGATGCGCAGGCCCGAGAACACATAGGGCGCCGCGGCCGGCAGCATGATCCTGGTGAAGTTTTCCCAGCCGTTGAGCTGCAGTACCCGGGCGACGTTGCGGTAGTCCTCGGGAATATTGCGCACCCCTACCGAGGTGTTGATGATGATCGGCCAGATGGCGGTGATGAAGATCACGAAAATCGCCGAGGGATTGCTGGATTGGAACGCCGCCAGTGAGATGGGCAGCCAGGCCAGCGGCGGTACGGTGCGCAGTACCTGGAAGAGCGGGTCGAGCCCGCGCATGGCCCAGGTGGATTTGCCCACCAGGATGCCGAGTGCGATGCCGGCAATCACCGCCAGCGTGTAGCCGTAGGCGACCCGCTCCAGACTGGCCAGAATCTGCCAGCCCATGCCCACATCGTTGCCGCCGTGGTCGTAGAAGGGATTGATGATCAGCTCCCACGTGTCCGACAACACCTGAGAAGGAGGCGGCAGGCTGCCACCGCCCTCGCCGGAAGCCAGAAACTCCCAGATGGCCAACAGTGATCCGATGATGATGGCCGGCGGCAGATACTGCGTCATCAGGGTTTGTCGCAGGCGCTCCAGTTGCCCGGCGACCGCGTGGGCGGAAGGCAGTCGCAGTGTGGTGGGTGCGAACTCTCCGCGGTGAGTCTTGGTGTCAGTGTTCATGGTGAACTCCTTGGTTTCAGGCCGCTGCGCGAGGTATGGCTGGCATCGCGACGCCGGTCATTACCCCATGCGGGTAATGACCAGGCTCTCCAGGTAGGCTTTGGGGTTCTCGGGATCGAAGGTCTTGCCATCGAAGAAGGTTTCGACGCCGCGCGACTTGGATTCGGGAATGTCGGCTGCATCCACACCCAGGGTTTCAGCCGCCTTGCGCCACAGGTCCTCGCGATTGACGCGCGCGATCAGCGATTGGGTATCGAGGTCCAGGGGCAGGTTGCCCCAGCGCTGGTTTTCGGTGAGGAACCAGAGGTCATGACTCTGGAACGGATAGGAGGTGTGGTCCTTCCAGTAGCGCATCTGGTCGGGATGGTCTTCCACCACCTTGCCGGTGCCGTAATCGAAGTTGCCCTTCATGCGGTCGATGATGTCGGCGTAGGGGGCGTGAATCCAGCGACGGCGGGAGCAGATCTGGGCCACTTCTTCCTTGTTGGCGGGATCCTCGCAGTACATCTGTGCTTCCATCACCGCCATCAGCAGGGCTTGGACCGCGTTGGGGTTGGCTTCGATGTAATCCGAGCGCAGCGCGAAGGCTTTTTCGGGGTGGTTGTGCCAGATTTCGCCGGTGGTGTTGGCGGTGTAGCCGATACCCTGGTTGATGAGCTGCTGATTCCAGGGTTCGCAGACGCAGAACGTATCCATGCTGCCGACGCGCATGTTGGCCACCATCTGGGCCGGAGGTACGGTGATGGTGGCGATGTCGCGATCCGGATTGATACCGCCGGCGGCCATCCAGTAGCGTATCCAGAGGTCGTGTGTGCCGCCCGGGTAGGTGTTGGCGGCGCGTACCTCATTGCCGCCAGCCCGCTTGGCGGCCAGGGCGGTGGCGAATTCGGCGGTGTCCATTCCCACCTCGAGATCCTTGTACTCGTTGCCCACCGAAATGCACTGGCCGGCGAGGTTGAGGCGCGCAACGATATTGAGGCTTACGTCGCCGCCCATGCCGGCGTGGGTCATCAGGTAGGGCATGGGCGTGAGGATGTGGGCACCGTCGATTCCGCCACGGCGCGAGCCGAGCTGCAGGTTGTCCCGGGTGGCCCCCCAGGACGATTGCTTGAGCACTTCCACGTCGGGCATGCCGTGCTTGGCGAAGAACCCCTTTTCGGCGGCGACGAACAGCGGAGCGGCGTCGGTCAGCGCGATGAAGCCGAGCTTGGCGCTGGTGGTTTCCGGTTTGCCGGGGGAGGCCCAGGCACGGCTGGCCAGCGGGCCGGGGATAATGGCCGGCAGCGCCGTGGCCCCGGCGGCCAGCGTCAGGCCCTTGAGAATCTGTCGTCGCGAAAAGCCGTTGTTGCGCTCGTTGGTCATTGTC
>JBJHAZ010000164.1:0-5674 GCA_050485225.1 Gammaproteobacteria bacterium | reverse complement strand
GCGCATGCGCCTGCGCGCCGGCCTGAAGTGGCAGCCCCTCGAGCAGTGGACCTTTGCAGCGCGTTTCGCCGGGCGCGTCTCCACCGATCAGGACGGCACCCGCCTCACCATGAACCCCTACGACGGCGGTCTCGGGTTGGGTGAAGGCACCCTGGATGAGCTGTACGGGGAATACCGGCTCGGCAACAGCGCATTCCGACTGGGTCGATTCCAGACCAAGCACGACCTGATGGGCGTGGCCAGTAAGTCGCTGGACCGCAACGACAGCAACAACACCGAAATCACCTGGACCGACGGCCTCTCCTGGGTCCACAAGCTCGCCGGTGGCTGGCAAACCCGCCTTATCGTGGATCACAACCACCGCCGTGGCCCGTCCAATGTGCGCCGCTCGCCGCTCGACTTTACCGACAGCGACGCGCGCTGGTCGGGCTTTGCCGCCATCGACAACTACGAGCCCTGGGGCGCCTTCGTCCAGCGCAGCCTGAGCGTTTCCTGGCTGCCGGAGGCGCTCTATACCGACGGCGTGGCCGTCGACAGCCAAGAGGACTACTGGGCTATCTCGGCCCGCACCAACCTGCGCTGGCCCATTGGCGACACCGGCAGTGCCTTCATGCTCGGGCTGGAGGGCGGCTATGCCCCCAACACGCCGCGCAAGGCCGCCATGAACCTCCCGGGCAGCGGCGACACCGACGGCACCGCCTGGCAGGTCGCAGTCAACTGGCTGGACTTTGCCCCGAGCCACAGCGTGGCGCTGGTGGCGGGGCGTACGGAGGCGGGATGGCTGATGTCCACCGACTTCACCCCCAACCAGGAGATGGTGGAAGTTCGCTACCAGTGGAAGGTGGACGACATTCAGTCGATCGAGATTCGGGTGCGACAACGCAAGGAGCTGGAGCGACTGCTCGGCGCCGACAAGCGTCGGGAGGATGTGGACTTCTACCTGCGCTACACCGTGCGCTTCTGAAGCGGACGCAAGCCCCTATCGCCCGGAGGACCGGGCTCCTACCGGTACGGGCCACCCATCCGTAGGAGCCCGGTCCCCGGGCGATGACCCAAGCCAAGCCAGAACCCCAGCGCGCAGAGGAAGGACTGCGCTCCTACACCGACACCTACGGTGCCGGCGCCTGATTCGGGTCCTTGGGAACCCGCATCAGCGGGGCGGTCAGGGCGGGAATCATCACCAACATGGCGAGCCCGACAAACAGCACTCGATAGCTACCGGTCAGGTCGTAGGTCCAGCCGGCAATCAGCGACGAGAAAGCGCCGATACTGATCGACACGAGACTGCTCATCCCCATCATGCGGGCGTAGATGTGGATGTTGTACAACTTGCCGATGAGACTGCCCCACAGCGCCGTGTAGCCACCGCCGGGGATGGCAAACACCACCGTGGCCGCCACCAGCAGGGCAAAACTGTCCGCGGCGGCGTACATCAGCATGGCCACCATGATCAGCGACAGCTGCAGAAACAGAATCAACCGGATCTCTATCTTGTCACACAGCCAGCCCACCAGCGGGCTGCACACCATGCCCAGCATGGCAAAGGTGGAAATCAGCATCGCTGCGCGATCCCGGGGTACCCCCACATCCGATGCAAACAGCACGATGTTGCCCAGCCAGGCGCCGAAGCTGCCGTTCATGAAGGTCACCGCGGCCACCACAATCCAGAACTCCCGACGTCGCAGCGCGTTGCGCACCATGGTGTCGGGGCTCAGGTTGTAACCAGCACTGGCCTGGGCCCGAGCCTGGGCTGCGGCGGCGTCCTCGGCGTTGGGATCGGCCCCGTCCGGCAGCAGGCCGAGCTTCTGCGGCCCCTCCACCATCAGGAACTTCACCAACAGCGGGATCAGGATCATCATGGCGATGCCCATGCCCTGCAGGCCGACGCGCCAGCCGAAGGTTTCGAATACGGTGGCGATCACCGGCGGGAACAGGATGCCACCCACCTGGGTACCCAGCGCCGCCGTGCCGATGGCCGTGCCACGATACTTGACGAACCAGCGCGACAGCAGGATCGGCGACATCAGCACCGTGGTCACACCGGTGAGAATCGGAATCAACAGGGCGTAGACACCGACAAAGCCCCAGATGGAGGGCGAGAAGGAAATGATCAGATAGCCGATGCCGCTGATCACCGCGCTGCCCATCAGGACCGAGCCCACGGAGATGCGATCCATCAAGCCGGAGAGCTTGGGCGCCAGCAGACCCATGACGAGGAAGTGGCCCGTCATGCCCAGCATGATGATGGCCCGCGAGGTGGAAAACTCCCGCTGCATGGCATCGGTGATCAACCCGGCGGCGTACAGCGTCATGCCGGCCACCAGCGCATTGATGGTCAGGCACAGCCCCACCATCCACCAGCCATAGAAAACCTTCCCCTGCCCTCTCATCCAGTGTTCTCCCCGTTATTGTCTGTACAAATTCTGGTATGTGTGCCCTGATATACGTGGTGGCGCGATGTATTCGCCGGGGACGCCGGGGTCCCGACCCATCGCCCGGGGACCGGGCTCCTACGGGGCTGATGGTCGATCTGGCCGTAGGAGCCCGGTCCTACGGGCGAAAACCCCATCAAACGCCACAAAGCCCCCGAAAATACCAGACAACCACCCCCCTCGTCGACTTCAGCCCCGTCGATAACCGCCTCAGTCGATGAACCGCCGTGTCAGGTTCCCGTAGGCATCCACCCGGCGGTCGCGCAGATAGGGCCAGATGCGCCGCACGGCCTCGCTGCGACCGAGGTCGATCTGCGTCGCCAGGGCGATCTCGGACGACTTGTCCGCCAGCGCCAGCCACTCGCCCTGCGGCCCGGCAATAAAGCTGTTGCCCCAGAACTGGATGCCGCTGGCGCCCAGCGGCGACGGCTCGAAACCGACCCGGTTGGCCACCAGCACCGGTACGCCATTGGCAACCGCGTGGGCGCGCTGGATGGTCTGCCAGGCATCGAGCTGTCGCTGCTTTTCGGCATCATCATCCTCCGGATCCCAACCGATGGCGGTGGGATACAGCAACAGCTCCGCACCGGCCAGCGCCATCAGGCGCGCCGCTTCCGGGTACCACTGGTCCCAGCACACCAGAACGCCGAGCTTGCCCAACCGCGTCTGCACCGGACGGAACCCCTTGAGCGCGTCGCCCGGATCGGCGTCACCGGGGGTGAAATAGAACTTCTCGTAAAAGCCGGGATCATCGGGGATGTGCATCTTGCGGAAGGTCCCGGCCAGCCCGTTGCGGCCGTCGAACACCAGCGCCGTGTTGTGATACAGGCCCGTGGCGCGCTTCTCGAACACCGAGGCCACCAGCACAATGTCCAGCTCCACCGCCAGCGCTTCCAGCAACTGGGGAGAAGGACCGTCGAGCGGCTCGGCCAGATCGAACACGGCGGTGTCCTCGCTCTGGCAGAAGTAGCGGGTGGCGTGCAGCTCCTGCAGCAACACCAGCTCCGCGCCCTCGCCCGCCGCCTCGCGCACCAGCCGCGCGGAGTTGGCCAGGTTCAGTGTCTTGTCGTCGGAGGGGCAGGCCTGCTGGATACAGGCGGCCCGAAAGGATTTGGCAGTATCAGGCATGGGCATAGGCTCCTCGCGGCAGTTGCATGGTGGCGCAGTGCAGGCTGCCGAACTGCTGCACCAGCACCGCGCAGTCCACCGGCTCCACCGCGTGTCGGGGGAAGGCTTCACGCAGTACCGCCAGCGCCTCGGCATCCTGCGGACAGCCGTAGGTGGGCATCAGCACCGCGTCGTTCACGATCAGAAAATTGGCGTAGGTCGCCGGCAGGCGTTCACCGTCCGGCCCGTACACCGGCGCCGGCATCGGCAAGGACAGCAGACGGTAGGGTCGACCGTCAAGAGTGCGCAGCTGCTCCAGCTCAGCGCGCATCGCCTGCAATGGGCCAAAGTGCGGATCATCGGTGTCCCGGCAGCTGGCGTGAACCAGGGTGTCCTCACTGCAAAAGCGCGCCAGGGTATCCACGTGGCTGTCCGTATCATCGCCGGCCAGATGGCCGCTCTGCAGCCAGTGCACCTGGCGCACACCCAGATAATCGCCCAGCCGCGCCTGCACTGCATCGCGACTCAGACCGGGGTTACGGGTCGGCTGCATCAGGCAGTGCTCGGTGGTCAGCAGGCTGCCGACGCCGTCGGTCTCGATGGCACCACCCTCGATCACGAAATCCACTCGCTCCACCGGCGCGGTGAACACCCCTCGGCGGGCCAGCTCGGCATTGACCGCATCGTCCGCGCCGGCCTGGTACTTGCCACCCCAGGCATTGAAGCGAAAATCCAGCAACGTCAGCGCACCCTGCTCGTCCCGAACGCTGATGGGGCCGTAGTCACGCACCCAGGTATCGTCCACCGCGATGGACTCGAAGCGGCAGCGATCCACGGCGATGCCCGCCTCACGGCAGCGGGCCGTCAGCGTCGGAGTATCAAGGGAGGGATGGCACAGAACGAGTGCGCGGGTATGGCGGGTGATCGCGGCGAGCAGGCCCTGATAGCAGCGGTCCACCTCGGTCAGCCAGGGTGTCCAGTCGCTGCCCTCGTAGGGCCAGGTGATCATCACCGCGTCGAGGGGTGCCCATTCGGGCAGAAAGGTGTCAGGCATGGCCGCCCCCGGAGAATCCAAAGGCGCCTATTCTACTTCAGGAGCTCACTTTATGGGCGAAGGATCTGGGCACCCGCCACCCAATCGCGCAGGAGACTGCGCTCCTACAGACAAGGCTTACCGGCTGGCGGTGTAGATCAGATCCACAAACTCGTCGTCCTGGGGCTGATAGCCCTGTACGGACGCCAATAACAGGTCGCGCACCACCGGCAGGTCGTCCTTGGTCACAGCGGCATCCAGTCGATCCAGCACTTCCAAAAGAGCGCCCCACTCCAGTCGCACCTCATTGGCACGACAAATCCGCGGGTGGCGCGTCGGTTCTGGGTTGTCGCCGATCAGCAGCTCTTCGTACAACTTTTCACCCGGCCGCAGGCCGGTAAACACGATCTCGATATCGCCGTCCGGATTGCGGTCGTCGCGGATCGACAGGCCCGACAAGCGGATCATCTTGCGCGCCATCTCCAGAATCGACACCGGCTCGCCCATATCCAGAACATACACACTGCCGCTCTCGCCCATGGAGCCAGCCTGAATCACCAGCTGCGCCGCCTCGGGAATGGTCATGAAGTAGCGGGTCATCTCGGGGTGGGTCACCGTCACCGGGCCGCCCCGGCGCAGCTGATCGCGGAACAGCGGAATCACCGAACCGGATGAGCCGAGCACATTGCCGAACCGCACCATGGTGAACCGGGTGCGATTGGCACCATAGTCGCGCACACCGCGATTCCACAGCACCGGCTCCTCCTCGCCCGCCAGGCCCTGCAGCACCAGTTCCGCCAGCCGCTTGGTGGCACCCATCACATTGGTGGGCCGCACCGCCTTATCGGTGGAAATCAGCACAAAGTGCTCCACCCCCTCCGCTACCGCCGCCTGAGCGGCCTTGAGGGTGCCGAACACGTTGTTGTGGATCCCCTCGGAGATGTTGTACTCCACCAGGGGCACATGCTTGTAGGCCGCCGCGTGGTACAGGGTATTGACACCCCAGGCCCGGAGCACATGGCGCAGTCGCCCCTCGTTGCGGATCGATCCCAGAATCGGCACCAGTTGCACCGTCAGCCCCCGGGCGTTGATCCACCCCATC
>JBJHAZ010000163.1:0-5678 GCA_050485225.1 Gammaproteobacteria bacterium | reverse complement strand
TCTGCTGAGGTCGATCACCAGTCGGTCGGGGTTTTCCAGAGTGAAGATGCGGTGCTCCACCGGCCCCGCCAGATCCAGCACCAGACGTGTGTGGTCGGGGGCACGCCAGATGCGCGAGTTCTCGACAGCTACCGATGCGAACGCACTCGCCGGTGCGATCATGATCACCAGGACAAGCGCCCGGAGTGCCCGGTCAGCCCAGCGCCCAACGCACGATGAACGGGTCATGGCATCGCTCCCATGGGGGCCTGATCCCGCCATTCACGCAGCCACGCAGACCCACGCTCACTGCGTGATACTGCCCGCAGTGTCCGGCCCTGACCACAACAGGAAAGAACCAACTCCAGATCGGCACCGGGCACCCATGTACTGCCCCGCTCGGGCCACTCGATCAGCAACAGCGCTTCGGGATCGAGGTAGTCCCGGAAGCCCATGTACTCCAGCTCCTCCGGGTCGTGCAAGCGATAAAGATCGAAGTGAAAGACATTCAGGTGGGGCAGTTCATAGGGCTCCACCAGCGTGTAGGTGGGACTTTTCACCCGCCCCGTGTGGCCGCAGCCGCGCAGAACACCCCGCGAGAGCGTGGTCTTGCCGGCGCCCAGATCACCCAGCAGCCAGACAACGCCGCCCCCGCTCAGCAGGGCGCCCAGCTGCTCGCCGGCCCGCACGGTGGCCGCCTCCTCAGCAAGGGTGAAGGTCAGCTCAGCCACGGCGATCGCTCCCGCGCCTGAACACGATGGTTGAGCAGGCGTCGCAATGGGTCCAACAGGTCGGTGGCTGCCATGCCGGCTTCCCCCGCCTCACTCACGGCAAGGTCGCCCGCGGCACCGTGCAGGCAGACGCCAAGCCGCAGGGCATCGCGAGCCGCGACACCCTGCGCCAACAGACCGCCCACCACACCGCTGAGTACATCACCCATGCCTCCCGACGCCATACCGGGATTGCCGTAGGTGCACAGGCCCACAGGCCCGCCATCCACACCGGCAACGAGACTGCCGGCCCCCTTGAGCAGGGCTTCGGCCTGATAGCGGTCACTGAGCTGGAGCACGGCGGCGAAACGATCTGCCTGGATGTCCGCGGTGCTCTCGCCCAACAGCCTGGCCGCTTCGCCGGGATGGGGTGTAATCACGAGGGGGCCGCCGGGCTCCGGCTGCCAGCGATGCCGGGCCAGCAGGTTCAGGCCATCGGCGTCGATCAGCAACGGCTTGCGAGAGGCGAGCACCCGCTGAAAGAGCTGCTCGGACCAGCCGCTCTGCCCCAGCCCGGGCCCCACCACCACGGCAGACGCCGTCGCCAGCATGGGCTCAAGCTCGGCACCGCTGGCCACACCGCGCACCATTAATTCGGGCCGGCGAGCGAGGATCGAGGGGACATGCACCGCCCGGGTGGCGACACTGACCAGCCCCGTGCCCACCCGAAGGGCGGCTTCCGCGGCCATGGCCACAGCGCCGCCAAAACCCAGTTCACCGCCCACCACCAGCAGATGCCCGAACTGGCCCTTGTGCGCATCGCGGCGCCGGGGAGGCAACGCCTGCAGCGCCTCACGGATATCCAGCCGGTGGACCCGCGCCCGCACCCGCTCAAGGATTTCCGGGGGTACGCCCAGCCCGGCAAACACGACCTCGCCACAGACAGCCGGGCCACGGGTAGTGAACAGGCCGCGCTTGAGGCCAATAAAGGAGATGGTGGCCGCCGCTTCCACCACCGCGCCACAACTGCGGCCGGTATCACTGCACAGCCCGGACGGGATATCCACGGCGAGTACCGGCAGGCCGGACCGATTGATACGAGCGATGGCATCGGCATAGGCAGGGCGCACGTCGCCGCTGATGCCGGTGCCCAGCAGCGCATCGACGACGACGCCCTCCCGGGGCTCGGCAACCTCGCGAGAGGGGGCGACTCCCGCGGCGATGGCAAAGTCCCGCGCCAGGGCCGCGTCGCCCGCAAGCGATGCGGGATCGGCCAGCGCAAACAGGGCCACCTGCCACCCCTGCTGGGCCGCCAATCCGGCGATGATGTAACCATCGCCGCCATTATTGCCGCCGCCACAGTAGACCGTCAGGCTGCGCGCGTCCGGCCAGCGACAGCGCAGCCAGTCCCAGGCCGCGCGCCCAGCGCGCTTCATCAGTACAATGCCGGAAATGCCTGCGTCCGCGATCGCAAGCCGGTCCAGCTCCCGCGTCTCGGCGGCAGTGTGGAGATGGCGTGGTGCGCTCGCTGCTGGCATGGCTGAATCCGAAGCTGACAGACTTTGCGAAAAGTATAGGCTAACCATATGATATTCAAGCAACCATGAGCAAATCCAGTACTGTCGGACAGGAAATGGCACCGCTGGTCGGACAAATCCGGACCTGGGGGCGGGAACTGGGGTTCCAGCAGGTTGCGGTGACCGACCTCGACCTGTCCGGCGCGGCCGACCAACTGGATCGCTGGCTGCAGCGCGGATACCACGGCGACATGGAATGGATGGCCGACCGCGCCAACCTGCGCCGCCACCCGGAGCAACTGGTGCCGGGCGCCCGACGTGCCATTGTGGTGCGCATGGATTACCTCCCCGGGGATTCCGGTCTCGTGGCCGCCCTGAAAAACGACCGGGTCGCCTATATCTCTCGCTATGCATTGGGGCGCGACTATCACAAGCTGATCCGCAAACGCCTTGCCGAACTCGCCAAACGGATCACGGCAGCCGCCGGCATACCCATCGACCAGCGCCCCTTTGTCGACAGCGCGCCGGTACTCGAAAAACCCCTTGCCGCCAAGGGAGGTCTGGGCTGGGTCGGCAAGAATACCCTCATCCTCAACACCAGGGCCGGCTCGTGGTTTTTTCTCGGCGTGATTCTCACCAGTTTACCCTTGCCGGTGGATGCGACCGAGGAGCACGACCGCTGCGGTGACTGCAACGCCTGCCTGAACGCCTGCCCCACGGATGCCTTCCCCCAACCCTATGTGCTCGACGCCCGCCGCTGCCTCTCCTACCTGACCATCGAGAACCGCGGCCCGATTCCGGAGGAGTTTCGCGAACCCATGGGCAACCGGGTGTTCGGCTGTGACGACTGCCAGATCGTATGCCCCTGGAATCGCCACGCTCGTTCCACCGGTGAGATCGATTTTCTGCCCCGCCACGGACTCGACCGGGCCGAACTGGTCGACCTGTTCCTCTGGGATGAGGCGGCGTTCCTGGAGCGTACCGCCGGCTCGCCCATTCGGCGCATCGGCTACGAAGGCTGGCTGCGCAACCTGGCGGTCGGCCTCGGTAATGCCGGACCCGACCTGCGCATACAGGCGGCCCTCGAAAGCCGCCGTCACCATGAGTCGGCACTGGTGCGGGAGCATGTGGCATGGGCGTTGCAACGGCAGCTCAATCCCGCCGGCAAGCGCAAGCGCCGGACTCGTCGCGCCGACCCCGACGCCTGACCCGAACACCTTTCCACCCCTGGCCTCGCCAGCGGTGCCTGTCAGACCCTGAAAAACTGCTCGCGATAGTGACGCAGCTCGGCGATGGAGTCGCGGATATCATCCAGCGCGAGGTGACTGCCCTCTTTCTTCACACCCTGCAACACCTCGGGCGCCCAGCGGCGCGCCAGCTCCTTGACGGTACTGACATCGAGGTTGCGGTAGTGAAAATAGGCCTCCAGCTCGGGCATTTCGCGCGCCATGAAGCGGCGGTCCTGACAAATGGAGTTGCCGCACATGGGCGACGTGCGCGCCGGTACCCACTCGCGCAGGAAGGCCAGGGTGGCCTGCTCGGCCGCTTCCGCACTGGTGGTGCTGTTGCGTACCCGCTCCGTCAGGCCTGACTGGCCGTGCTGGCGGGTATTCCACTCGTCCATGCCGGCGAGCACCGCATCCGGTCGATGAATCGCCAGCACCGGACCCTCGGCGAGGATATTCAGGTCGCGGTCCGTCACCACGGTGGCGATCTCGATAATATGATCCCTGTTGGTGTCGAGGCCGGTCATCTCCAGATCGATCCAGATCAGATGGCTGTCCGACCTGCCATTGGCGGTTGTCATCAACGTGTTGCTCCCTTCCCATACGGCGTCGCGACACCGGTCATGTGGATCGACACCGCCGGGCTGCTGCGGTGTCGGACAGAGGCACAATGCTATATGCTAGCGCCTGTTCACACCAGTTGGATCACCCATTACTCCATGGCCAAACGGCGGCTCAGCGAACAACAGAAACGACGCATCGGACAGCGCCAGCGGCAGGAAAGGGCCCGCGCGGGCGGCGAACCCGACAACCGACAGGCTATCCGCAACGGCCTGGTCATCGCCCGCTTCGGGCGCCTGGCACTCGTGGCCGAACCACCCTTTCACAGCGAATCACCCCTGATTCGCTGTCATCTGCGCAGCGCCGCCCGCGACGCCGCCGCCGGCGACGACGTGGCCTGGCAGGAAGGCGAGAGCGGTGCCGCAGTCATCACCGCCGTCATGCCCCGCCGCACCGCCCTGCAGCGACCCGACGCACGCCAGCACATGCGCACCATCGCCGCCAACGTCGACCTGGTACTGATCGTGATCGCCCCCTTTCCGGAGCCTCATCGCGGGTTGCTGGACCGCTATCTCGTCGTGGCCGAGAACCTGCGCATGACACCGGTGATCGTGGTCAACAAGTGCGATCTGGACGCCGCTCGGGACCCGGCCATCACGGACATCACCCGCGACTATCAGGCCTTGGGCTACGAAGTGATCAGCGTATCGGCCGGCTCGGGTGCCGCACTCGACACCCTCGGTGCGCGCATAGCGACGCACACCTGCGTGCTGGTGGGGCAATCCGGCGTTGGCAAATCGTCGTTGCTGAACCGGCTGGTGCCCGATGCCGCCACCGCGGTAGGCGATCTTTCCGAAGGCGCCGCCAAGGGCACCCACACCACCACCACCTCACGCCTGTTCTTTCTCGAGGGTGGTGGACGACTGGTGGACTCGCCCGGCATCCGCGAATTCGGAGTCGCGCACCTCAGTGCCGATGAAATCGCCTGGGGCATGGTGGAGATCCGACCCCTGCTGGGGCGGTGTCGATTTCGCAATTGCCGGCACCTCGAGGAGCCCGGCTGCGCCCTCAAGGAAGCCGCCGAATCCGGTATCATCAGCCCCGAGAGAATGACCAGTTTCCGCCACATGACCGACACACTGGAATCGAGGAATACCGCCCAATGAGTCGCCCAATCGTCGACCTGATAGAACCCGAGGCACTGGAACCCCTGCTGGGCGATCCCGACCTGCTGATCGTTGACCTCTGTAACGACGGGCTTTACCCCCGCTGCCACATTCCAGGCGCGGTGCACGTCAGCCCGGGCGAGCTGGTGTGCGGTATTCCCCCGGCGGCCGGGCGGTTGCCGGAACCGCAACAGCTGGAGCGACTCTTCTCGCGCATCGGCCTGACACCGAACAAGCGTGTCGTTGCCTACGACGATGAAGGCGGCGGCTGGGCCGGGCGGTTCATCTGGACGCTGGACGTCATCGGACACCCCCACAGCACCTACCTCAACGGTGGCTTGCACGCCTGGAAGAACGAGGGGCATCCGGTGGAAAGCGGCCAGGTCGAACCCGAGCCATCCCGATCCCGGATCACGCTTGACGACCGCCCCATCGCGGAGATCGCGGATATTGTTCCACGGCTGAACGACGAGGACTTTGCCATTCTGGATGCGCGCAGCGCCAGTGAATACCAAGGCC
>JBJHAZ010000162.1:0-5679 GCA_050485225.1 Gammaproteobacteria bacterium | reverse complement strand
ATAAGGCAAAGAGGCTCAGGCCCGGGTAATCCAGCTGAAATCGGCCTCGGGGCTGTCGGGTTCCCGGCCGAAAAACCGGTCGAGCTGGTCCGCTGTCGCGGTGCGGCGACTCTCGGTGCTCGGCGCGGTGAACGCCTCGTCGAAACGCGACCACGACCGCGCTACCGCGGGTCGGTCGGCGATGGCGGCGCGCCAACGCATCAGATTGGGGTGCTCCGCCGCCTCGAATCCGTGTTGTTCGAGATACAGCGCCCAGGGATAGGTGGCCACGTCCGCGATGGAATAAGCGTCGCCGGCGAGCCATTCGCGCTCGGCGAGCCGGTCGTCGAGCACCCGGTAGAGACGCTTGCTCTGATTCCGATAACGGGTCGCCGCATAGGGGTCGGCCTGGCTCCGGATCAGCTGGAAGTGATTGTGCTGGCCGAACATGGGGCCAATGGACGCCATCTGTACCATCAGCCAGCTCATGACCTCGTGGCGCGCCATGCCCTCGGCGGGCAGGAAGCCGCCGTAGGTTTCCGCCAGATAGAACAGGATGGCGCCCGACTCGAACAGCGGCTGGCCCTGACCCCGGTCGTGGTCCACCAGCACCGGCACCTTGCAAAGAGGGTTGAGAGCCCTGAACGCGGGCTCGAACTGCTCACCGCTGAATACGGCCACGTGGCGCAACCGGTAATCGAGCGCCAGCTCCTCGAGCAGGATCCCCACCTTGCGCACGTTGGGGCTTTGCATGCCATACAGTTCAATCATGGATCACCTCGTCGGCAAAAGACCATGGACCGCACACCGAACGGAATTCGGGCGGTCCGGTCAGGGCAGTGTAACGAGGCTGTGTGGCAGGGGGAACCGGGCGACAGCCCGGCAACGACGGGGAGTCAGGAGGATACGGCCTGGATTCGGGCTCAGACGAAGCCTTCCATCTGCGCCACCAGGTAGCTGAACACGCCCAGCAGGGTGACCACGATCCAGATCATGCCGAGCAGTTTGAGGGGGCTGAAGGGCTTGCGTTCCACCGAGTTGACGCCGCTGGAAATGACCTTTTTCACCCGCTCGAGGTCTTCGGGATACATTTCATCTTCGCGTCGCATAGGAGCACCTGCAGGTCGTGACCGGTTGAACAGGCGCCTATTGTAGCGCCCCGCTCTCGTCCCGCAACAGCAGGTCGACCCGCAGAAAGTCGGCGGTCAGCTCCGGGGACGGGCTGTCCTGCCAGGGCACCACGCCGAGGCACGGCGCCGCCAGCCAGCGGTCCAGGGTTGCCAGGTTGTCGTCGAGGCAGTCCATGTGCGGCACCACGCAGTTGGCCACCCAGCCGGCAAGCACCAGGCCGTCCCGCCGGATCGCCTCGGCCGACAGGATGGCGTGGTTGATGCAGCCGAGCCGCATGGCCACCACCAGCACTACCGGGATCTGCAGCTCGCGCACCATGTCGGCCACCGTCTCGCGTTCGTTCAGCGGTACGCGCCAGCCACCCACGCCCTCGATCAGGGTCAGGTCGGCGCTGCCGAGCATGACGCCGCGACAGAAGCCGACCAGCCGTCCCGCATCGAGCCGCTGGCCCGCCTGACGGGCAGCAATGTGGGGCGCGATGGCCGGTTCGAAGGCGAGCGGGTTGACCTGGCGATAGCTGAGTTCGACGCTGCTGCGCGACTGCAGCAGCAGGGCGTCGTCGTTGCGCAGGCCGTCCTCGGTCACCACGCTGCCGGATGCCAGTGGCTTCATGGCCTGGGTGCGATGGCCCTTGCGATTGGCCGCCACCAGCAGGCCGGCGGTGATCAGTGTCTTGCCGGCGTCGGTATCGGTGCCGGCAACAAAACAGGTGACAGACATGCGGACCTCACAGCGTCAGTGTTTACTCGCAACCACGTAATGGACGGCCCAGGTGGCGGGCAGCCCCCCGGGTTGGCGGAACTGCTCGTAGGCTGCCTCGAACCCGCGCAGGCGCGCGCGACCGGTCAGCCCTGCGTGGCGACCGCGATTCAGGTTGTGGGCGCCGATGGTCTTCAGTTCACGCAGCAACGGCGCGACCGTCGGATAGTGGACCACCTCATCGACCGGGTCGAGCTGCACGCGGGCAAACCCCGCCTGCTGCAGCGCCTCGCAGACGGTTTCCCCGGCCGGGAAGCGGTTCACATGAACCGCATCGTCCACGGCCGCCCAGGCCGCGCGCAGCTCCATCAGCGTGCGCGGGCCCAGTGTGCTGAACACCACCCGGCCGCCGGGCGCCAGCACGCGGAACAGCTCACCGGCCAGGCGCGGCCAGTGTTCGCACCACTGGAAGGCCAGGCTGGAGAAGATCAGGTCGACTGCGGCGTCGGCCAGCGGCAGCTGCTCCGCATCGCCGCACAGCCAGCGGATGCCGTCATCTCGGTGCTGGCGCGCATGGGCCACCATGCCCTCGGCGAGATCGCAGCCCAACACCGTGGCGGCGGGGAAAGCCGCTTGCAGGGCGGGCGCGAAATAGCCGGTACCACAGCCCAGATCGAGTACGGTGCCGGTCGGCTCGCGGCGCGGCAACAGGGCGATCAGGTGTTCACCGACGCGACGCTGCAGATGGGCGGCGCTGTCGTAGCGGGCGGCGGCGCGGCTGAAGGAGCGGGCCACCTCGCGCTTGTCGAGCTGATCGGCGTGACCGATCAGGCCCTGCGCTCTGAAAAACCGCTCCAGGTGCCCGGCCACGGTGGGCGGCTGGCTGAGCTGCGGTGCATGACCGCAGTCGCGCAGCCGCTCGACGGTCGCCTGCGGGCCGGTCGGCAGCGCCCCGGCGGCACCGACGGGCACCAGCACGTCGCCGTTGCCGAACAGGTGCAGCGACGGGCAGCGCAGGCCCGCCAGCGCCGGGCGGATATCGAGGGCGTCCAGCAGTGTCAGGCTGTCGCGCCAGGCGGACACCTGCGCCGGATCGGGTATCACCTGCAACGCGCGCAGGGCGCGGGTCAGGGCGCGCGCCTCGGCGTCGCCGTGGGCCTGCAGACCGCCGAAACGCTTCAGACAAAGGGCCGGGTCGGCGTCGAAGGCGGCGCAGAACTCATCGAAGGTGTCGCGGGACAGGGCGTCGGGCCAGTCCGGCCGCGCCACATAACAGCCGTTGGTGGCCAGGGTCACCAGTGCCACCACCCGCTCAGGCCGGCGCTCGGCCAGCAGTGTCGCCAGCATGCCGCCCAACGACCAACCCACCAGCACGGCCTGTTCCGGCAGCACACCGGCCAGGTCATCCAGCAGCGTCGGCAGCTCCCTGACGCCAGGCGCGCTGGCGCCGAAACCGGGCAGGTCCACGGTCCAGAGTTCGTGGTGGGCGCACAGCTCGTCAATCAGCGGCTGCCAGTAACGGCTGTCCGCCGCCCAGCCGTGGATCAGCACCAACGGCGAGTCCATCACCGCACGGCCACGGCAGGGGAAGCGGCGCACCGCCAACCCGGCGGCTTGCAGCGGCGCCTCAACCGAGGACATCGGCCAGCCCCTGCAGCAGTCGGTCCAGGTCCGCATCGCTGTGTGTCGCGCTGAAGGTGATGCGCAGCCGCGCCGTCCCGGCCGGCACCGTGGGCGGGCGAATCGCACCGACCCACAGGCCGCGCTCGCGCAATGCCGCGCCCACCGCCATCACCCGGGCGTCGTCGCCCAACGGCAGGCACTGGATGGGGGTCGGCGACGGCAGCAGGTCCAGCCCCAGCGCTTGCGCCCCGGCGCGAAAACGCGCCACCAGCTCGGCGAGGCGATCGCGGCGCCACTGCTCGGTACGCACCAGTTCCAGACTGGCGAGGGTGGCCGAAGCCACCGCCGGCGGCAGCGCGGTGGTGAAAATGTAGGTGCGGGCAAACTGGATCAGGGCTTCGATCAGCGCCTCGCTGCCGGCCACAAAGGCGCCGAAGGTGCCGAAGGCCTTGCCCAGGGTGCCCACCACTATCGACACCGCCTCCGCATCGAGGCCGTAATGGGCGACGGTACCGGCGCCCTCCCGGCCGAGCACGCCGAAGCCGTGGGCATCGTCCACCATCAGGGGCGCATCGTGATCGCGGGCGATCCGGGCCAACTCCGGCAGAGGTGCAAGGTCGCCGTCCATGCTGAACACGCCGTCGCTCACCACCAGCGGCAGACCCTTCTCCACCCTGGCCAGTCGCCGCGCCAGATCGGCGCTGTCGCCGTGCCGATAGCGCTGGAAGCGGGCGCGACTGAGCAGGCCGCCGTCCAGCAGGGAGGCGTGGTTGAGTTCGTCCTGCAACACCTGGTCGCCGGTGCCCACCAGCGCCTGAATCACCCCCAGGTTGGCCATGTAGCCGCTGGAAAACAGCACCGCCCGGGGCCTGCCGGTGAGGGCCGCCAGTGCGTCTTCCAGCTCATGGTGCGGACCGGCGTGGCCACTGATCAGGTGCGAGGCGCCGCTGCCCACGCCCCACTGCTCTGCACCCCGCTGCAGCGCCGCGATCAGGCGCGGGTCGTTGGCCAGCCCGAGATAGTCGTTGCTGCAGAAGGACAGGCAGGGCTTGCCGCCGACCACCGCCTGCGGCTGTTGCGGACCCTCCAGCACCGAGCGGCTGCGATAGCGATGCTCGGCGCGGCGCGCGTTCAGGCGTTGCTGCAGCAGGGTTTCGAGGCGGGAAACGGTCATGGGAAATACGGCACGGGGCAGGGTGTGGGCGGGAAGCTGGCTTCCAGACCCTTCGCGGGCATGGACGCCCGCGAAGAGCCTAAACTGAAGTATTCACGGAGTGCTCTGAAAGCCAGTTTCCAGCGCACGCCCGGGTTGAGTGCCCCCAGTCAACGGGTCGCGTTGTAGAACAGGTGATCGTGGCGCGCCTCGTCGAGGGTTTCGAGCAGGGCCTCCTCCGCGTCGGCCTCGCAGCGCTCCACGGCCAGCTCCTCCGGCTTGATGCCCAGCTTGTCGAACAGCTGCATGTCCTTGTTGGCCGCCGGGTTGGGCGTGGTCAGCAGCTTCTCGCCGTAGAAGATGGAGTTGGCGCCGGCAAAGAAAGCCATGGCCTGCATCTGTTCGTTCATGTCCTCGCGACCGGCGGAGAGGCGCACGTGGGATTTCGGCATCAGGATGCGCGCCACCGCGATGGTGCGGATGAACTCGAACGGCTCGAGATCCTCCTGATGGTCCAGCGGCGTACCCTGCACCTTCACCAGCAGGTTGATGGGCACCGACTCGGGGTGCTCCGGCAGATTGGCCAGCTGCACCAGCAGCCCGGCGCGGTCGTTCTGCTCCTCGCCCATGCCGACAATACCGCCACAGCAGACCTTCATGCCGGCACTGCGCACGTTGTCGAGGGTATTCAGGCGATCCTGGTAGGTGCGGGTAGTGATGATCTCGCCGTAGTACTCCGGCGAGGTATCGAGATTGTGGTTGTAGTAGTCGAGCCCGGCGTCAGCCAGTGCGCGGGCCTGCTCGGTATCGAGCATACCCAGGGTCATGCAGGTCTCCATGCCGAGGGACTTGACGCCCTTGACCATCTCCAGCACGTACTGCATGTCCTTCTTTTTCGGCGAGCGCCAGGCCGCGCCCATGCAGAAGCGGGTGGAGCCCATCTCGCGGGCCTTTTTGGCCTCCTCGATCACGCGCTCGATCTCCATGAGCTGCTCGCGCTCGAGACCGGTATCGTAGCGCACACTCTGGGGACAGTAGGCGCAGTCCTCCGGGCAGGCACCGGTCTTGATGGACAACAACGTGCTCACCTGTAC
>JBJHAZ010000161.1:0-5719 GCA_050485225.1 Gammaproteobacteria bacterium | reverse complement strand
CGGCCTACCTGGTCAACGCCGAAGTACTGCAGATCAAGGTGGCCCAGGGTGCCAAGCCCGGCGAGGGCGGCCAGCTGCCCGGCGGCAAGGTCAACGAGTTGATCGCCCGCCTGCGATATTCCGTGCCTGGCGTGACGTTGATTTCACCCCCGCCCCACCACGATATCTACTCCATCGAGGATCTCGCGCAGCTCATCTTCGACCTGAAGCAGGTCAATCCCGAGGCGCTGGTGTCCGTCAAGCTGGTATCTCGGCCCGGTGTCGGCACCATTGCCGCCGGTGTCGCCAAGGCCTATGCGGATCTGATCACCATATCGGGCTATGACGGCGGCACGGCGGCGAGCCCGGTGTCCTCCATCCGCTACGCCGGCTCCCCCTGGGAGCTGGGCCTGAGCGAGACTCACCAGATGCTGCGCGCCAACAACCTGCGCGACAAGGTGCGTGTCCAGACCGATGGTGGCCTCAAGACCGGCCTGGATGTGGTCAAGGCTGCGATCCTGGGCGCCGAGAGCTTCGGTTTCGGAACGGCCCCCATGGTGGCCCTGGGCTGCAAGTATCTGCGTATCTGTCACCTCAACAACTGTGCGACCGGGGTCGCGACCCAGGACAAGGTGTTGCGCGACGACCACTATCACGGCACCGTCGAGATGGCGATGAACTTCTTCCGCTTTGTCGCGGAAGAAACCCGCGAATGGCTGGCCCGGCTGGGGATTGCCCGGCTCGAGGACCTGATCGGTCGGGTCGACCTGCTGGAAGTGCTGCCCGGTGAAACCTCGCGACAGCAGCACCTCGACCTCAGCCCGATTCTCCATACGGATGACTTTCTGGCCAGCAAGCCGCAGTTCTGCCAGGTGGCAAGAAATCATCCCTTCGATCGTGCCGAGCTTGCCGAGCGCATGGTCGGTGACATTCTGCCGGCGATCCAGGCAAAGTCCGGCGGCGAGTTTTCCTACCGGGTGTGCAACAGCGACCGCTCCATCGGCGCGCGTCTGTCCGGCGAGATTGCCCGCATTTACGGCAATGAAGGCATGGCCGACAAGCCGGTGAAGCTGAACCTGACCGGTGTCGCCGGCCAATCGCTTGGGGTATGGAATGCGGGTGGCCTCGAGATCCATCTCGAGGGTGATGCCAACGACTACGTCGGCAAGGGCATGGCGGGCGGCAAGATCGTCCTGCGTCCGCCGCAGGGCAGTCTGTTCGAGTCCCGCGAAACCTCCATTCTGGGTAACACCTGCCTGTACGGTGCCACCGGTGGCAAGCTGTTTGCGGCGGGCCGTGCCGGCGAGCGTTTTGCCGTGCGAAATTCCGGCGCCTACGCGGTGGTGGAAGGCGCTGGCGATCACTGCTGTGAGTACATGACCGGCGGCGTGGTGGCGGTGCTGGGCTCCACCGGCGGCAATTTCGGGGCGGGCATGACCGGTGGTTTCGCCTTCGTGCTGGACCTCGAGCGTGTGTTTGTCGACCGCTGCAATATGGAGCTGGTGGAGTTCAAGCGCATCAACAGTGAGTCTCTCGAGGCCTATCGACACTTCCTCAAGGGCATGCTGGCCGAATATGTGCAGGAAACCCAAAGCCCTTGGGGCCGCGAGTTGCTGGAGAATTTCAGTGATTACGTCTCTCGCTTCTGGCTGGTCAAGCCCAAGGCGGCCAACCTGGGTCAATTGTTGGAGAACACCCGGGCCCGTCCGGAATAATCGATTGGGGGTGAGTCATGTCCGTATCCAGTAATCCCTTTCAGTTCATGCAGGTGGAGCGGCGCGAGCCGGAAAAGAAATCCCTGGATGAGCGCCGCAACCGGTTCGTGGAAATCTACGAGCCGTTCAGTGCCGATGCGGCGGCGGGGCAATCCGATCGCTGCCTGGCCTGTGGCAACCCCTATTGCGAATGGAAGTGCCCGGTGCACAACTACATTCCCAACTGGCTCAAGCTGGCGGCCGAAGGCAACATCATCGAAGCGGTGGAGCTGAGCCACCAGACCAATACCCTGCCGGAGGTGTGTGGACGGGTCTGTCCCCAGGATCGTCTGTGCGAGGGTGCCTGTACCCTCAACGACGAATTCGGGGCGGTCACCATCGGCAATGTGGAGAAGTACATTACCGATACCGCGTTTGCCATGGGCTGGAAGCCGGACATGTCCAAGGTGGTGTGGACCGATCGCAAGGTGGCCGTGATCGGCGCCGGGCCGGCCGGACTGGGCTGTGCCGATGTGCTGGTGCGTGGCGGTGTGCGCCCGGTGGTCTTCGATCGCAATCCCGAGATCGGGGGGCTGCTGACCTTCGGCATTCCCGAGTTCAAGCTGGAAAAGTCGGTGATGGAGAACCGACGCCGGGTGTTCACCGAGATGGGTATCGAGTTCCGCCTCAATACCGAAGTCGGCAAGGACATCACCATCGACCAGTTGCTGGAGGAGTTCGATGCGGTTTTCATGGGCATGGGCACCTATACCTACATGAAAGGCGGCTTTCCCGGTGAGGACCTGCCGGGGGTTCACGAGGCGCTGCCGTTCCTGGTCTCCAACGTCAAGAAGAACCTCGGCATGCTGGCCGAGGGCGAAACCGCCATCGATCTGCGAGGCAAGCGCGTGGTGGTGCTGGGCGGTGGTGATACCGCCATGGATTGCAATCGCACCTCCATCCGCCAGGGCGCCCAGTCGGTCCAGTGCGCCTATCGCCGCGACGAGGCGAACATGCCCGGCTCGCGTCGCGAGGTCCAGAATGCCCGGGAGGAGGGCGTCGAGTTCCTGTTCAACCGCCAGCCCATCGAGATCATTGGCGATGGCAAGGTCGAGGGTGTGCGCGTGGTGGAGACCCGCCTCGGTGAACCCGATGCCCAGGGTCGACGCCGGCCCGAGCCGGTGCCCGGCAGCGAGGAGATCCTGCCCGCCGATGCCGTGCTGATCGCCTTCGGTTTCCGGCCCAGCCCGGCTCCCTGGTTCGACGCCGTTGAGGTGGGCATGACGGATGACGGTCGGGTCATTGCGGCCGAGGAGCAGGACTTCCCGTTCCAGACCAGCAATCCGAAAATCTTTGCCGGCGGCGACATGGTCAGGGGCTCCGATCTGGTAGTGACCGCTATCTGGGAAGGCCGGCAGGCCGCCGAGGGCATTCTGGACTACCTCGAGGTGTGAGCCAAAAGCGGCCGGGCATGGTAGAGTGCGCGGCAGTTTTTCGTAATCCGGATTGCCCCATGACTGAACTCAAGAACGACCGCTTCCTGCGTGCCCTGCAGCGCCAGCCTGTCGATGCCACTCCCGTGTGGATCATGCGCCAGGCGGGGCGCTACCTGCCCGAATACCGGGCCACCCGTACCCGGGCAGGGCACTTCATGGCCCTGTGCCAGTCGCCGGATATGGCCTGCGAGGTGACCCTGCAGCCGCTGGAGCGTTTCGAGCTTGATGCCGCCATCCTGTTTTCGGATATCCTCACCATTCCCGATGCCATGGGGCAGGGGTTGTACTTCGAGGAAGGCGAGGGCCCGCGTTTTCGCAAGGTCGTCACCAGCGCGGCCGACGTCGCCGCGCTGCCGGTGGTCAACACCGCGCAGGATCTTGGCTATGTCACTGATGCCGTGCGAACCATCCGTCGCGAACTCAACGGGCGGGTGCCTTTGATCGGGTTTTCCGGCAGTCCCTGGACGCTGGCCACCTATATGGTGGAGGGTGGCAGCAGCAAGGACTTCCGTCGCATCAAGGGCATGCTCTACAGCCAGCCCGAGGTCCTGCACGCGCTGCTCGACAAGTTGGCGCTGTCCGTGATTGACTATCTCAATGCACAGATTGCTGCCGGTGCTCAGGCGGTGCAGATTTTTGATACCTGGGGTGGAGCCCTCAGTGATCGTGCCTATCGCGAGTTTTCGCTGGCCTACATGGAGCGCATTGTGGCCAGCCTGACCCGCGAGCACGAAGGCAGGGAAGTGCCGGTCATACTCTTTACCAAGGGTGGCGGCCTGTGGCTGGAACAGATTGCCAGCACGGGTTGCCACGCGGCGGGAGTGGACTGGACGCTGGATATTGGCGAAGCACGTCGCCGCGTTGGCGATCGCATCGCGCTGCAGGGCAATATGGACCCCGCAGTGCTCTATGGGTCACCCGAGCTCGTCGAGCGCGAGGTGGCCGCCATCCTCTCCAGTTTCGGCGCTCATCCCGGCCATGTATTCAATCTGGGACACGGTGTGACACCGTTTGTGGACCCGGATCAGGTGGCCTGCCTGGTGAACGCCGTACACGATCTATCGGCGGATTTCCACGCTCGCACCTGATTGACCGTTCGTCCGCTCATTTGACCGGTCAGTCCCTCAGGATTGCTTTGGGTTCGGCGCATCTTATGCTGGGTCAAACGGCTTAGAGATGTGGTGAGCCTCCTGCCTTGGAGGAAATGGTGATGGCACTGAGTCAGGTGAAGATCAGCGTGAACGATCTGACTGCGGGCATGTTTGTCTCGCGGCTTGACCGTCCGTGGGCGGAGACCCCGTTTCCGATCCAGGGGATCCTGCTGAAGGACGTGGAGGACATCAATCGGCTGCGTGCCTATTGTCGCCACGTTTACATCGATACCGTCAAGGGTGTCGGTCCTCTCGAGGCGCCGGATGCGGCGAGCGCGCCCGCGCGCAAGACCCTGCGACCGTCCGATGGCGGGCCCGCCGGGGGACAGCGTGGCGTGGTTGCCCCCGAACCGCTCAAGATCAATCGCAACGCCTACAGCGAGAGCGTGGCGCCGCTGGTGCAGGAGACGCCGCGGGCTGCCCGCATCATGACCGAGCTGCGCGGCCAGTTGTTGCAAGCCAGCAAGCAGCTCGCCAAGGGCGCTTCACTCGACTACGACACCTTCAGACAGTGCGTCGGCGGCATGGTCGACAGTGTGCTGCGCTGCCCCGATGCCTTTACCTGGCTGCTGCGTCTGCGCGGCAAGGATCTGCATATCCATGACCACAGCTTGCGCTCGGCGCTTTGGGGTGTGCAGTTTGCCCGCTTTATCGGGCTTCCCAAGGATCAGATCCAGACGCTCTGTCTGGGTATCCTGCTCAAGGATGTGGGCAAGCTGAGATTACCCTCGGAGCTGCTCGGCAACGACAAGCGCTCCGCCGAGCAGGAGCAGGACTACCGCAAGTTCGTGGAGTACGGCGTCGAGATGCTGCGCAACAGCGGCAACATCGAGCCGCGCGTCATTTCGGTGGTGTATGCCCACTGCGAGCGTCACGACGGAACCGGCTTTCCGCGCGGCCTGGCCGGCGGCAAGATCCCGTTGCTGGCCCGTATCGCCGGCGTCGCAACCGCCTACGATGCGATCAGCAATCCGCGCGAATCCTCGGAACCGATGGCGCCTTCCCGTGCCGTCAATGCGCTTTATAATCTGCGTGACAAGGCCTTTTCGGAAGATCTGGTGGTGAATTTCATCCAATCCATCGGACTCTACCCGACCGGCACCTTCGTTGAACTCACCACCGGTGATATTGGTGTGGTTGTGGAGCAGGATTTCCACTCCAGACTGACCCCCAAGGTGGCAGTGCTCAAGGGGTCGCCAGCCAGTGGCAAGACGGCGCGTCAGGAATGCTTCATTCTTGATTTGCGCGATGAGGTCACGGCGCGCACCCTGTTGTCCCAGCACGGCTCACCTCAGGCGGCCAACGTGGCCAAGCTTGCGATCGCCCGTGATCTTGAACCCAACGGTATCGATGTGGACCTGTCGACCCTGTCGCCCGCTTTTCTCAGCCAGCAGGTGGA
>JBJHAZ010000160.1:0-5776 GCA_050485225.1 Gammaproteobacteria bacterium | reverse complement strand
CACCTTCACCGCGGCCGCGACGGCCTGCTCCACCTCCGGATCCACGTCCACATACCCGAGGTTGGGGCTGTAGGCGATCTTCAGTCCCTTGACCCCGCCCTCGAGCGCGGCGAGGTAGTCGATGCCCCGCCGTGGTACCGCCTGGGTGTCGCGATGGTCCGCCTCGGTGATCACGTTCATCATCAGCGCGCAGTCCTCCACCGTCCAGGTCATGGGGCCGGGGTGGGCCAGGGTACCGAAGGGACTGGCCGGCCAGTGGGGCACTTCGCCGAAGGAGGGCTTGAGACCGACGATGCCACAGAAGCTGGCCGGAATACGGATGGAGCCGCCCGCATCGGTCCCGAGCGAGAGCGGCGCCATGCCGAGGGCCACCGCGACACCGCTGCCACCACTGGAGCCACCGGCGGTTCGGGTGGGATCCCAGGGGTTGTTGGTGACGCCGTCGATGGGGTTGTCGGTGACACCTTTCCAGCCCAGCTCCGGGGTGGTGGTCTTGCCGATGGGCACATAGCCGTGGCGCAACAGCGCCGCCGTGGACGGCGCCGACTTGTTGTAGGTGGCGGCAGCATCCACGGTCTTCGAACCGCGCAGGGTGGGCCACATGGGTGTCAGGAAGACATCCTTGATCGCCACCGGCACCCCGTCGAGCAATCCCTGGCTCTCGCGACGTACATAGCGCTGTTCCGATTCGCGGGCAAACTTGAGACTGGTGTCGCGGTCCACCAGACAGAACCCGTTGGTGTGGGTGTCGAGCCGTTCGATCTGGTCGAGCATGGCCGTTGCCACGTCCACAGGGGAAAGGTCGCCGGAGTGATAATGCCGCAGCAGTTCGATGGCGGTCATGGTCAGGATGTCGTTCGGCATGGCAGCTCCTTGCGATGGGTCGATGGCTGAAGGTTGCGGTTACTTCCTGCGGTTATTTCCTGCGGTTAATTCCTCACGGTATTGAGCAGTGGCGCGCCGGTGCGCCAGCGATGGAAATTGGTCACGAACTGTTCCCCCAGGGCGCGACGCCAACCGATGAAATCACCGGCCATGTGCGCCGAGATCATTACATTGGGCAGGTCCCACAGGGGGTGGTCCGGCGGCAGCGGTTCCTCGTCGACCACATCCAGCGCGGCCCCGGCGATGGTGCCCTGTTGCAGCGCAGCCACCAGGTCATCACTGCGCACGATGGCGCCCCGCCCCACGTTGATCAGCCGCGCCGTGGGCTGCATGGCCGCCAGGGCCCGGCGGTCGAACAACCCTTCGGTGTCGGCGTTCAGCGGCGCCGTGATCACCACATAGTCGGCCGAGGGCAGCAGATCGTACAGACGATCGCTGGTCTCGATCTCGTCGAAGCGCTCATCGCGACGCGCGGTGCGGGCCAAACCGGTCACATGCATACCCACAGCCCGCAATAATCGCGCCACCTCGCCGCCGATGGAGCCGGCACCCACCACCAGCACGCGACGGCCGTCGATGCGTTCGGTGTCGCGATGCTGCCAGCGGTGCTCACGCTGGTAGCGAAGATTGCCGAGGGTGTCCTTGGCGAACATCAGCACCGCACCCAGCACGTACTCGGCAATGCCGCGGTCGAACAATCCGCGGGCATTGGTGATCGGGATGTCGCTGTCCACCAGCGCCGGAAACATCAGCGCGTCCACACCGGCACTGGTGGCGTGCACCCACTGCACCCGGGGCTGATCGGGCCAGCAGCGCTCGAGCATGTCGGCCCTGAAATCGGTGACCACCAGCACGTCGGCCTCCGGCAGCGCCGCACTCAGCGCCGCTTCGTCAGTCACGGTCTGCACCCGAACCTCCTGCGGCAGGCCTTCCAGGCCGGGCAGGTGGGGATCGTCGGGGGCAGCGAGAACCAGTACCCGGGTCATGCAGCTACCCGCTCCAGGGCGCGCTTGAAGCGCTCCACCCCGTCGTTGATCTCGGCCTCGTCCACCACCAGCGGCGGCAGCCAGCGCACGGTCTGGGCGTCGGTGCCGCAGCGCAGCAGCAGCAGGCCCTCGGCCTCGCACTCGGTCACCAGTCGACCGGCAATGTCGGGACGCGGGCTGAGGCGGTCATCGGCGATCTCCATGCCCAGCATCAGCCCCTTGCCGCGCACCGTGGCGATGAACGGGTAACGCGCCCTGAGTTCCTCGAGCTGTTGCCACAGCTGCTCGCCGCGACGGGCGGCGTTACCGACCAGGTCCTCGCCCTCCACCACGTCGAGGGTCGCCAGGGCGGCGGCACAGGCGACGGCGTTGGCGCCGTAGGTACCGCCCTGGGAGCCCGGCAAACCCTTCGCCATCAGCGCCTCGGAGGCGCCGATCGCCGAGAGGGGAAAGCCGCTGGCCAGACCCTTGGCGGTGACCACGATATCGGGGCGGACGTCGAAATGCTCGTGGCTCCAGAACCTGCCGGTGCGGCCATAGCCCGCCTGGATTTCGTCACAGATCAGCAGGATGCCGTGGCGATCGCAGCGCTCCCGCAGACCCTGCATGAATGCGCTGTTGGCGGGGTAATAGCCGTACTCGCCCTGTACCGGCTCGATCATCACGGCGGCGGTATCCGAGGGGGCCGTCTGGGTCTTGAGCAGATGATCGAACTCGTTGAGACAGAAGTGGGTGGCCTCCTCCTCGCTCCAGCCATAGCGCCAGGCATGGGGAAAGGGCGACACCACCACGCCGGCCATCATGGGGTGAAAGCCGGTGCGGATCTTGGTGCCCGACGTGGTGAGGGAGGCGGCTGCCATGGTGCGGCCGTGAAAGCCGCCGCTAAAGACGACGATGTTGGCGCGACCCGTGGCGTGCCGGGCCAGTCGCAGGGCCGATTCCACCGCCTCCGAACCCGAGTTGCTGAACGCCACCGAGTCGATGCCATCGGGCATTCGGTCCGCCAGCCGGTCGCTCAGTTCCAGCATCGGGCGGTGGCTGACGGTGGTGTACTGGGCGTGGATGACGCGGCCCACCTGTTCTCGGGCCGCTTCCACCACACGCGGGTGGCAATGCCCGGTGGCCGTCACGCCGATGCCGGCGGTGAAATCGAGGTAGGTGTTGCCCTCCAGATCGGTCAGCCAGCAGCCCTGGCCATGATCGACACAGACCCGGCTCGATTGCTTCAGCAGCGGTGACAAATGGCTCATTCAAAACTCCTTTCCGTTGTGCGGGTGCTCATGTCGGCGAGCACCACTTACTGGGGAAATGGCCCCGGAGGCCAGTGACTGCAGGGGCGGCTCACCAGGCGGCTCACAAGGCAAGTCTCAAGGCGGCTCTTAGGGCAAATACAGGGCATCGATCACACCGGTCGTAATCTCCTCGCCGCTGCGCCGGCCATGGCCGTGGCGCACCAGATCCTGTGCCACTGCAGTGCGCAGGCTCTCCGCAGCGGCCGCATGACCCAGCCAGTCCAGCATCATCGCGGTGGTCAGCAGCATCGCGGCGGGATTGGCCAGGCCGCGACCGGCGATGTCCGGTGCACTGCCGTGGGTCGGCTCGAACAGCGCCGGGATCTCGGGCTGGTCGGGGTTGATGTTGCACGACGGCGCAAAGCCGAGTCCACCGGACAACACCGCCGCCAGGTCGGTGAGAATGTCACCGTGCAGGTTGCTGGCCACCACCACATCGAAATCCCAGGGCGCCTGCACGAACTTCATGCAGGCTGCATCCACCAGTTCGTGGCGCACGCCCACGTCGGGAAACTCCCGCGCGATCTCGGCAAACACCTCGCTGTACAGCTCGCCCCAGGCCGGCTGGGCATTGCGCTTGGTGACCAGGCATACCTGTGCCGCCGCCTCGCCATCGCGCTCACAGAAAAACCGACGCGGTTCCGCTCGAGCCGTGCGGCGTTGCCGCGCCCGCACAAAGGCATGGCGCACGATGCGCTCTGTGGCCGGCCGGGTGAACACTTCCAGCTGGGTGGCCACCTCGTGGGGCGTACCCCGGTGCAGGCGACCACCCTGCCCCACATACTCGCCCTCGCTGTTCTCGCGAACCACCAGCAGGTCAATCGCGGCTGCCCGCTCGTCGGCCAGGTACTGCGGTGCACCGGACAGCAGGCGGGCAGGCCGTTCGCAGGCCCACAGGTCCAGCCCCTTGCGAAAGGTGAGCAACGGCGCCAGCGAGATGCCATCGGGCAACCGGTAGCGAGCGGGGTCGCTCTGCGGGCCGGGATCGCCGAGGGCGCCGAGCAACAGGGCGTCGTAGTCGCGGACCCGCTCCAAGGCATCGGCGGGCATCATCTCGCCATGCGCGCGATGCCAGGCCGTAGCGGGCCACTCGAGCCATTCCCAGCCAAGGGGCAGCTCGTAGCGTCCACGCAGGGCCTCGAGCACGCTCTCGGCGGCGGCCATCACCTCGCCGCCAATACCATCGCCGGGCATCAGCGCAATGCGCTGGCGGATCTGTTCGCCGGCCACGGTTCAGCTCCCGCCCATGCAGAGGTACTTCAGTTCGGTAAATTCCTCCAGTCCGTGCCGGGCCCCTTCCCGGCCCAGGCCGGATTCCTTGACACCGCCGAAGGGGGCCGTGGGGTTGGAAATGGCGCCCTCGTTGATGCCCACCACGCCGGCCTCGAGGGCATCGGCGACGCGCCAGATGCGATGGATATCGCGGCTGTAGAAGTAGGCCGCCAGGCCGTAGGGCGTGTCGTTGGCGATCGCGACCGCCTCGTCCTCGTTGTCGAAGGGCAGCACCGCCGCCAGTGGACCGAAGGTTTCCTCGTGGCACAGCTGCATGTCCGTGGTGACATCGGTGATCAGCACCGGCTGCACGAAGTTGTCGCGCGCCTGTTCCGGCGACTCGCCCGCGAGGTGTCGCGCCCCTTTATCGATGGCATCCCGGTAATGCTCCTGCACCTTGGCCACGGCGGCGCGGTTGATCAGCGCCGACTGGTTGACGCCCTCGGCAAAGCCGTCGCCTACCACCAGCCCCGCCATCGCCTTCGCGAGCTTGTCCACAAACTGGTCGTGAACGGCGCGCTGCACCAGAAACCGGTTGGCGCACACGCAGGTCTGGCCGGTGTTGCGGAACTTGCTGGCCATGGCGCCGGCCACCGCCGCATCGATGTCGGCGTCGTCGAACACGATGAAGGGGGCGTTGCCGCCGAGTTCGAGCGAGATCTTCTGAATGTGGGTGGCGCACTGGGCCATCAGCTTGCGACCCACGTGGGTGGAGCCTGTAAAACTGAGCTTGCGCACGGTCAGGCTGTCCGTCAGGGTCTGCCCGATCATGGGCGCATCGCCGGTGACCACATTGAACACGCCAGGGGGAATACCCGCCTCGTCGGCCAGCTCGGCCATGGCCAGCGCGGTGAAGGGCGTCGCTTCGGCGGGCTTGACGATCATCGAGCAGCCCGCACCCAGCGCCGCACCGGCCTTGCGGGTAATCATGGCGGCGGGGAAATTCCAGGGCGTGATGGCTGCCGTGACGCCGATGGGCTGGCGAGTCACCACGATGTGCTCCCCCGGCTTGCCGCCGGGCAGGGTTTCGCCCTGCACACGACGCGCCTCCTCGGCAAACCAGCGCAGGAAGGTGGCCGCATACTCCACCTCGCCGCGCGCCTCGGCCAGCGGCTTGCCCTGCTCCAGGGTCATCAGCGTGGCGATGTCGTCGCGGTGTTCCAGAACCCGATCGTGCCAGCGCCACATCAGGTCGGCGCGCTGCAGGGCGGTCAATGCGCGCCACTGGCGAAACCCCTGGTCGGCCTGCTCGATCGCCGCCTCGATCTGCGCCTGCGTGAGTGCAGGCACGCGCCCTACCAGCGCACCGTTGGCCGGATTGTCCACGTCGATCATCGAGCC
>JBJHAZ010000159.1:2747-5780 GCA_050485225.1 Gammaproteobacteria bacterium | reverse complement strand
CCTTCGAGATCCACGATCCAGGTGTCCTTGCTGCCGCCGCCCTGGGACGAGTTGACCACCAGCGAGCCCTTCACCAGCGCCACCCGGGTCAATCCGCCGGTGGTCACACTGGTGGACTTGCCCTGCAGCACGAACGGGCGCAGATCCACGTGTCGCGGCTCCACATGGCTGCCGCACAGGGTCGGCGTGGTGGAAATCGCCAGCGTCGGCTGGGCGATGTAATTGCGCGGGTCGGCCTTGATCAGCCGCGCGAACTGCTGGCGCTCCTTCTGGGTCGCGTGCGGCCCCACCAACATGCCGTAGCCGCCGGATTCGTTGGCGGGCTTGACCACCAGCTCGTCGAGGTGGTCGAGCACATAGGCGCATTCATCCTTGCGCATGCACAGGTAGGTGGGCACGTTGGGCAGGATCGGCTCTTCCGACAGGTAGTAGCGGATCATGTCGGGCACGAAGGCGTACACCACCTTGTCGTCGGCCACGCCGGCACCGGGCGCATTGGCCAGTGCCACCTTGCCCTTGAGCCAGGCGCGCATCAGGCCCGGCACGCCCAGCGTCGAGTCGGGGTTGAACGCCTCCGGGTCGAGGAACAGGTCATCGATGCGGCGATAGATCACATCCACCCGGCGCAATCCCTCGATGTGGCGCATGTAGACGCAGTCGTCGTCGCCCACCTGCAGGTCGGAGCCCTCCACCAGCTCGGCGCCCATCTGCTGGGCCAGGTAGGCGTGCTCGAAATAGGCCGAGTTGTAGATGCCGGGCGTAAGCACCACGATCTCGGGATCGGCCTGCTGGCGCGGCGAAATGGAAGCCAGGGTATCGAACAGCTGGGTGGGGTAATCGTCCACCGGCAGGATGTTCTGCTCCTCGAACAGGTCGGGAAAGATGCGCTTCATCACCTGGCGGTTTTCCAGCATGTAGGACACGCCGGAGGGCACCCGCAGGTTGTCTTCGAGCACGTAGAGGGTGCCGTCGCGGTCGCGCACCAGATCGCTGCCGCAGACATGGGCCCACACCCCGTGACGCGGCTTCATACCGACACACTGGGGCCGGAAGTTCTTCGATTTTTCCAGCAGTTCGGCGGGGAAAATGCCGTCCCGCACGATGTTCTGCTTGTTGTAGATGTCGTCGATGAAGCAGTTGAGGGCCTTGACCCGCTGCTTGAGGCCCGCCTCGGTCTGACGCCACTCGGCGGCGTCGATGACGCGGGGGATGATGTCGAAGGGCCACTCGCGGTCGATGTTGCCGCCCTCGGTGTAGACCGTGAAGGTGATGCCCATCACCCGGATCGCCAGCTCGGCGGCCTCGCGACACTGGCGCAACTCATCGTCGGACAGACTCGCCAGATGTTGGCACAGGGCCTTTGCCGCAGGCCGGACACGCCCCGGGCGCTGTACCAGTTCATCGAACAGGCCGTCGGGCGAATAGGATTTCCAGTCTATCGTCATGGTGCGAACTCGTTTCCCTCATCAGACATCGGACTACCTCGCCACTGCCAGCCAATGCAGCAACGCAGCAATCCCTGTGCCACAGTCGTACCACCCGCGCGGCGGGAGCACAACGGCCCCCACCCTGCCCTGCCGCAGAGCGGCAACACTCCCTCAAGAATTGACCCCAACGCCCTTTTTGGCAAGCGATTTCGTGCGTCCAGGATCGATTGTTGCACCGTGAACTGACCTGACGCACGGTCGTGCCCCGCGCCGGGACCCACACGTGCACCAGCGTGGATCACCGATAATGCACCGCCAGCCACACCGTATCCGACGCGCTGTCCGTTCGCACCACCCGGTGCCGGCACCAGGCGGGAATCACCAGCCAATCGCCCGCTTGCAGCGCACGCTCGCCCTCGCCCTCCAGCGCCAGCACGGCACTGCCCTGCAGCAGCACCACAAACTCGTGCTCCGCCTGGTCGTACCAGAAGTCCGGCGGCGAGCAATGACCACGGGAGACGATGCGCTCCACCCGCACCTGCGCGGAGCGGGCCAGCACTTCGAAGTATTCCTCCGGCAATGCGGCCGGCACACCGCTGAACAGATTGCCCCCATTCATCCTCGGCTCCCTGTCGGTTGTCTGAAGATTGCGCGGCCCCGAATCGGGCAGGCAGGCCTCACCCTGTATCCACCTTGCAATCGCGCGCGCCCACCGTAACACTTGTGCCCTTCATCGACACCGGATACCCCCATGAACTTCTCCGACCTGCGCGAATTCATCGACTTTCTCGAACAGCGCGGCGAGCTGAAACGCATCACCACCGAGGTGGACCCGCATCTCGAAATGACCGAAATCTGCGACCGCGTGCTGCGCGCCGGCGGTCCGGCCATCCTGTTCGAGAACCCCAGGGGCTACAACATGCCCGTACTGGCCAACCTGTTCGGCACCCCGGACCGGGTGGCCATGGGCATGGGTCAGGAAAGCCTGCACGCCCTGCGCGACGTGGGCAAGCTGCTCGCCTTCCTCAAGGAACCCGATCCGCCCAAGGGCTTCAAGGACCTGTGGGCCCAGCGCGGCACCTTCAAGCAGGTGCTCAACATGCCCGCCAAACAGGTCAGCAAGCCGCCCTGCCAGGACGTGGTCATCGAAGGCGAGGCCGTGGATCTGGCCACCATCCCGGTGCAGACCTGCTGGCCCGGCGACGCCGGGCCGCTGATCACCTGGCCGCTGGTGGTCACCCGCGGTCCCAACAAGACGCGCCAGAACCTCGGCATCTACCGCATGCAGGTGATCGGCCGCAACCGGCTCATCATGCGCTGGCTGGCCCACCGCGGCGGCGCCCTCGACTTCCGCGAATGGCAGCAGGCCCACCCCGGCCAGCCCTTCCCCGTCTCCGTGGCGCTGGGCGCCGACCCGGCCACCATCCTCGGTGCCGTCACCCCGGTGCCTGACAGCCTGTCCGAGTACGCCTTTGCCGGCCTGCTGCGCGGCAGCAAGACCAGGGTGGCCAAGTGCCTCGGCAACGACCTGCAGATTCCCGCCAGCGCCGAGATCATCCTGGAAGGCCATATCCACCCGGACGACACGGCGCCCGAAGGCCCCTTC
>JBJHAZ010000159.1:0-2737 GCA_050485225.1 Gammaproteobacteria bacterium | reverse complement strand
CCTTCGGCGACCACACCGGCTACTACAACGAGGTGGACCGCTTCCCGGTGTTTACCGTCGAGCGCATCACCCACCGCAAGGACCCCATCTACCACAGCACCTACACCGGCCGCCCGCCGGACGAACCGGCCATCCTCGGCGTGGCCCTCAACGAGGTCTTCATCCCGATCCTGCAAAAGCAGTTCCCCGAGATCGTCGACTTCTACCTGCCGCCCGAAGGCTGCTCCTACCGCTTCGCCGTGGTCACCATGAAAAAGCAGTACCCCGGCCACGCCAAGCGCGTAATGATGGGCGTGTGGTCCTTCCTGCGGCAGTTCATGTACACCAAGTTCGTGCTCGTCACCGACGACGACGTCAACGCCCGCGACTGGCAGGACGTCATCTGGGCCATGACCACCCGCATGGACCCGGTCCGCGACACCGTGATGGTGGAAAACACCCCCATCGACTACCTCGACTTCGCCTCGCCCGTCTCCGGCCTCGGCTCCAAGATGGGTTTCGACGCCACCAACAAATGGCCCGGCGAGACCGACCGCGAGTGGGGTACGCCCATCGCCATGGATGAGGACGTGAAACAGAAGGTGGATGAAATGTGGGCGGAACTGGGGTTGATTGAATAGCCTTGCGCAGGAAGACCAGCGACTTGAGAAATCGAAGGCGTCCTTCCGGACCAAACCGACTCGAGGGTCGTGCCAGTCGGACGTGTCGGTCCGCGCCGGATGATGAGTGACCCCGGTGTCGAGGCAAGCCTGCGGCATGAATGCTTTGCGCTACAGCAAAAACAGCTGGCGGAATCAATTAGCTGCGCAACTGGGCCAGAAGCGGACTACTATCAGCGTGAGCGTTGCCTTCCGTGGCCCAGCCCCCGTTCACGCTGTTTGACAGATCCAAGGGGTGCGGCCCGCCATCTCACGTGTACACAACAACATTTTGCGGAACTGCCTCATGGGCCCTGCGGATTCCTCTACTCGTCGTCCCTGCCCGACCGACCGTCAACTGGTGCTGGCGCTGCAACAACTCGCCACGGCTGCGCTGAACTTGCCAGATCCTCCAACTTCGGCTGATCCACCCGAGGAGCTCGACGAAGCACTGGCCTTGCTGTGCAAACTGTTGACCGCATTGGTGCGTTGCGAGGATTTTTGGCTCTATTTGTGGGGCGAGAGTATTGAAGCCGCCCTGGAAATCATCAATTTGGAAGAGCTCGACAAGGCATTATCGTCCAATCAGGCTCTGCAACTAACCAACGCCCTCACCGCAATGGGCATGGACATACACCTGGCGACCACCCTGGTCGACCATCAGGTGTCCGCGCTGCGCTCGTTCAACGGCCAGGTGGCCGAGCAGCTGCGAGCGAAGCGTCCCAATGCAGCGCTGCTTTACAGTCTGCAGAGAGAAGCCAAGGAGCACACACGAAAGTTGCGCGACCAACTCTGTAACCCCCTGGACGATCGCTCGCGCCGCAGGGGGGCCAAAAGGCTCTCCAATCGGTTTATGGGGCGCTGCCTACAGTTGCTGTTCGGCTTTGTTACCGGTGCTATTGCTTCGGATACGCCGCCACTTGAGACAGAGATCGCTAATGATCCCGCTTATCTGGCGCTCAGAGACGATGGCGACACCAGAACAGCGCTGAAGGCGCTGTCCCTACTCGCCGTTCTATCACTGAACACGCCCGGCGGTCCGGTCGCCCCGGTCCTGGAGCCCACGCCCACACCTGTTTGATGACAGCCGCAGGACACGCTAAACAATGAGCGTCGATTCCATACAATTCGGTTGTACCATCAATCATTTTTAGCAGGCCGTCGCCCGGCTACATATCCCCCGGCGACCGGGTAATGCGCATGAAGTGGCGCCAGCGGGCGTGGTCGGCCTCCTGATCGCGCTGCAGCTCGACGGCCATGGCCACGTGGCCAAAACTCAGCAGCAGTTTCATCAGGTTCTGCTCGCCCTCGTCGAAGTCGGCCAGGGATTTCTGGTCGAGGAGATCGAGTGCCGGGCCGGCCAGCGGTGCGATGGCCTCGTAGAAGGCGTTGCGCCCGGCTTCGTCGCTGAGGTCGCGGCAGCGCGCCCGCCCGGCGGTGGTGGCCGCGGCCCAGAATTCCACGAACGGGGCGAGGGATTCGTAGCCCTGTGGCAGGGCGGGGTTGGTCTGGCTCATTGGGCACCTCCGGTCCTGTTGTCGGCCTGTTCGGCCACGTAGTCCTGCACCATTTTGTCGACGTTGACCATCAGGTGGCGCAGCAGCACTTCCTGGGACTGGAAGTGGACGTGCTCCAGCGCGCCGCTGTTGAGGCCGCGCTGGCCGGCCTCGATGATGGCGCGGTCCTCGCAGTGCACGTCCCGGGCCATGGCCACCGAGAATTCGCGACCGAAGCGCTCGCTGGCGTTCTCGTCCTCACCGATCCAGTAGATGCGGATCACGCCCCGCGATTTGTGGGCATTGATCGGCATGACGTAGTGCACAAAGGGCTGAGTGGGGGTGCCGATCATGAACAGGTTGGGAAAGGTCGCCCAGTAGGCGCGCCCGAAGGGGTGCTGCACCGCATCCTTCTTCATCAGCGCCGGGATCAGCTTGCCGAAGGCGAATTTCTGGGTGTCGCTGAGTACCGGGTTGGGGTTGGCCCAGATCTGCTGGGTGCGGTGCGGCCCGTGGAAGCCGTATTGGGTCGGGTAGCCGAAGGGGTTGTCCTCGCCCACGGCACCGCCACCACCGGAGCGCGGGTGGATAAAGCGCAGGTGG
>JBJHAZ010000158.1:0-5788 GCA_050485225.1 Gammaproteobacteria bacterium | reverse complement strand
GTGGCGGACTGATCGTCTGCGGCCACCACGCCGCCCTGGTGCTGGACCGACCCGTCGCCGCCGCACAGGCCGCGGTATCCGGCGGCGATCTGCACACCCTGATCCGCGAGGGCGCGCCCGCCGCCGAGCTGCTGGATTTTGAAACCTCGGTGGCGGCATGGGACGGCTCGTCGGGCTTTGTCGTTCGACACTCCACCCGGCCCGAACGGGTCGGCAGCCCCTTGTGCCCGCTGGACGGCTTCAGCGAACCCGGCAGCGACGGCCGACTGCGCCAGCGCCTGACTATTGATGGACAGGTAGACGGCCAGGCCGACGGACGGACCATCGAGCGCTGCTGGGCCATCGACACCCTGGAACCGGAGCACGTTTTCCCGCAAACCACCGACACCACCGACGAGGCTCAGGATTGGTTCGAACGTGAATCGCGCACCCTGTGCCGATACACCGAACAAGTGTACTGAGCCACCTGTCGATCGCCATGACGACCCTGACTATCCCGACCCCTCAAACGTCCAACCGGACCCGGAGTTCACCATGAAACACAACCTGCTGCGTAAACTGTCACTGCTGTGCATCACCACCCTGAGCCTGACGTCAGGTGGCGCCGCACTGGCCGAAGAGAAGGATCACTTCCGACTCGCCTGGTCCATCTACTCGGGCTGGATGCCCTGGGGCTATGCGGCCGACACCGGCATCATCGACCGCTGGGCCGACAAGTACGGCATCACCATCGAGGTGGTGCAATTCAACGACTACATCGAGTCCATCAACCAGTACACCCTGGGCGCCTTCGATGCCTGCGGCATGACCAACATGGACGCGCTGACCATTCCCGCCGCCAGCGGCGTCGATACCACCGGCCTCATCCTGGGCGATTATTCCAACGGCAACGACACCATCCTGCTCAAGGACGCCACCGAGTTTGCCGACATACGCGGCCGCCGCGTACATCTCGTGGAACTGTCCGTGTCCCACTACCTGCTCGCCCGCGCCCTCGACATGCACGGCCTGTCCGAGCGCGACGTCACCGTGGTGAACACCTCGGACGCCGATGCGGTGGCCACGTTCATGAACGCTGCGGTCACTGCCGCCGCCCTGTGGAACCCACAGTTGAGCACCGTACAGCAGGCGTATCCGGACGCCCTTGATGTCTTCAACTCCAGCCAGATACCGGGCGAGATCATCGACATGATGGCGGTCAACACCGCCGTACTGGAGGCCAACCCGGCCTTCGGCAAGGCGCTGGTGGGGGCCTGGTTCGAAACCCTCGCGATCATGTCCGGCGACGACGAGATGGCGCTTGCCGCCCGCACCCACATGGCGGAGGCCTCCGGCACCGATCTGGCCGGCTATGACGCCCAGCTGGCGGTCACCCGGATGTTCTACACACCGCAGGACGCGGTCGAGTTTGCCGATCCCGACGTGCTGCGCAACACCATGGATCTGGTGCGACAGTTCTCCTTCGACCACGGCCTGCTGGGATCGGGTGCCGCCAGCCCTGACGTCATCGGCATGGCCTTTTCCGACGGCTCCGTATTGGGCGACGCCGATAACATCAAATTGCGGTTCGACAATCGCTTTGTGGAAAAAGCACTGAGCGGCGAGCTATAGAAAAAGGCAGGGAAGCTTTATCAGGTCGGCGCAGCCCGCCATAATGGCCAGCCAGAACCGGACGGGAGCGCCCCTTGGCCCACCAGCCTCAACCACTGCATCTCGAGCGTCTCGGTGTCGCCAGCTTGCATGATGTCAGTTTCACCGTGGAGCCGGGCGAAATCACCTGCCTGACCGGCCCGAGCGGCTGCGGCAAGAGCCGCCTGCTGCGGGCCATTGCCGATCTCGAGCCCCACCAGGGCGCGTTGCGCCTTGGCACCACCACCGCTGACCGGTTGCCCGCTCACACCTGGCGCAGCCGGGTGATGCTGGTGCCGGCCGAGAGTCAGTGGTGGCACCGCACGGTGGGTGAGCATCTGGCGGACCCGGCGGAAGTGGACCTGACTGCACTGGGATTCGGACTGGAAGTGCTCGAGTGGGAAGTGGCGCGCCTGTCGTCCGGCGAGAAGCAGCGACTGGCCCTGCTGCGCGCCCTGTGTCGCCGCCCCGCCGCGCTGTTGCTGGACGAACCCACCGCCAACCTGGACCCGGACACCACCGGACTGGTGGAGCACTGGCTCTGCGGGCATATCCGCGAACGGCAGTTGCCGACACTCTGGATTACCCACGACCTCGATCAGGTAGCGCGTGTCGGCACCCACCATCTGCGCTTCAATGGGCAATTGCAGTTGGAGGCCGCCTGATGGATGTGATCGATCTGGCCTGGTGGCAACTGGCACTGGCCTCCGGCCTGGTGCTGCTGCTGGCCGGCTGCACTGCAGCGGCGCGGCTCGGTGTGGGCAAAAGCCTGGTGATTGCCGCCGTGCGCACCACGGTGCAGCTGGCACTGATCGGCCTGGTGCTGGAGGCGCTGTTCGCCGCCTCGCGGCTGCACTGGGTCGCGCTGATGGCGCTGGTGATGCTGCTGGTGGCGGGCCGCGAGGTCATGGCGCGCCAGAAACGGCGACTGCTGGGCGGCTGGGCCTTCGGCATCGGCACCGTTTCCATGTTCATCTCGTCCTTCACGGTCACGGTCCTGACGCTGACCGCCATCATCGGCCCGGACCCCTGGTACACGCCCCAATACGCGATCCCCCTGCTGGGCATGATGCTCGGCAACACCATGACCGGCGTGGCGCTGTCCCTGGACCGGCTGACCGATACCGCCTGGCGACAGCGGGCAGTGATCGAGAATCGACTGATGCTGGGCGAGACCTGGCACGCCGCCATCGGCGATATTCGCCGCGAAGCGATGCGCAGCGGCATGATCCCCACCATCAACGCCATGGCCGCGGCCGGTATCGTCAGCCTGCCGGGCATGATGACCGGGCAGATTCTGGCCGGCAGCCCTCCGGCACTGGCGGTCAAATACCAGATTCTGGTGATGTTCACCATCACCGTGGGGACCGGCTTCGGCACCCTCGCGGCAGTGGCCGCCGGCAGCCGACGGCTCTTCGACGAGCGCGAACGGTTGCGACTGGACCGGCTGTCCACCCCCGCCGCGGGCTGACCCTGGGCAGGCCCCACCAGCGGAACGCGAATGCCAGCCCGCCAAATGCCGGTTGCCTGACCGGGGTCAAATCTGCTCAACTGGCGCTCGACGACAATACCCGCCAACCCTGCCTGGAAACGCAATCATGACCCAAGAATCCGCCTGGCGCCTGTTCGAACTCTCCGACCTGATCGGTGGCGTGGACAAGGGCAAACTGTCCCTGAGAGAGTTCCTGCGCACCCCCTCGCTCAGTTGCTCCATCTACCATGTGCCGGCCGGCTCCAACGAAATGTCCAAGGCCCACGAGGAAGACGAGCTCTACCTGATCCTCGAGGGCAAGGGCCACTTGCGCATCGGCGACGAGGTGCAGGAAGTGAGCCGGGGTACCCTGATGTACGTGCAGGCGGCCTGTGATCACACCTACTTCGACATCAGCGAGAGCATCACGGCGCTGGTGTTTTTCGGCGCCCCCATACGACGCCTGCGCTCCTGACCGCGGTCCCAACGAAAAGAGCCCCCGACCGGGGGCTCCTGCTGCGTGGCAAACCGTCGCACAGCGTCAGTACTGATACTGGACTTGCACCCACAGCTTGTTGGTGTCGACCCCGAAATCCCGGGCGTCGTAGAAGGCCCCTTTCAGCAGCACACTGAGCCCTTTGACCTGCGGAATCGCCCGCGCATAGGCCACATCCAGCTCGCGGCCGTATTTTGCACTGCCCTTGTCGGCGCGAAAATCGTGGTACCAGGCCTGCAGGCTGCCACCCCACAAGGGCATTGAACCACCCACATAGACATTGGCGATCCCGTCAGCCGGCGTCAGCAGGAACATGTCGGCCCAGCCCTGGAAGGCGTGCTTGGTGGCCAGCGGGGTCTGGAAGGCGCGATTGCCCGGCCCGCTGTCACCCCCCAGCAGCTCGTAGCCGATCTTCGCGCTGTAGCCGTTTTCCTGATAGCCCAGTTCGGCCAGGATGTAGCGGCTGTCCAGCTCCAGCGGGTTGTCGGCGTGATCCTTCTGGCGGGCATATTCCAGCGTGTACGTCAGGGTGCCGTGACCACCCGTGAGCCGCACCCCGGTGGTGTGGCTCGACTGGGTGCCACCGGACAGGTTGTCCAGCCCCAACCGGTAGTGGTAGGCGGTCACCTTGCTGCCGGGCAGAAAGTCCCAGCCCAGGTTCACCAGGTGACTGTGTCCCTCGATGTTGGCCGGATTGCCGGGAAAGTTGTTCTGGCCCTCGGGGCCGAATATGGTGTTGACCTGGTCGATGTAGGCATAGGTGAGGGTCACGTCGGACACCGGCTTGAGCTGGCCCATGAAGCCGTCGTAGGTCTGCTCGTTCTGGCGCCAGGCCACACCGCCCACGTAGCGCTGGTTATCGAGTACGATCCGCTGGCGTCCGGCCTGGGCCGACCCGAGGGTGTGCTGATAGCGCAGCAGCAGCTGGTTGACTTCGGAACCGGTGGGGTCGGCCACCACGGAATAATCGGTACGGCCGTTGCGGGTATCGTTGTAGCGCTCGCTGCCCAGGCGTCTGACATTATCGGCTTCGCCGAGCAGCGACAGACCCTGCCATGCACCACTTTGCACCGTCAGCCGACTGCGCAGGGTCGATGCATGGGCGTTGCGCAGCGCATTGTCCTGGTCCACGTGCTCGTAGCGGTAGCGAAAATCCAGGTTGATCTTGCCCTCGGTGAACACCCGGGCAAGGGCACCCTCTTCAGCGCCCCACACCGGTTGAAAAGCGAGCCCGGCCAACAGGCAGGTACCCAGGGACATCTGGCGCAGGGGTTTGGAAACACGGGTATGGGATGATGTTTTGCAAGCGACATTCATTGGATTAACCTCGTTTCTCATGCAGTGGGCCAGCAAGGCGCAGCCGATGAGTCAACACGAGGTCATGCCCATGGCCTGCCCCCTGGCAGGTCGAGCAAGCCTTCGTCAGCCTGACACCAGCCCACTGCATGTCCCGGGCCCGAACGGGCCGACAACAGCGGGTGGTGATCCCATCCAGCAAGATCTGCGCCATAATGACAGCAAGCGGTCAGATGGCAGTGGGTATGATGGCCGACCCCAGACCAATAACTCGCTGTACCCAGAATTCGCTGTACCGATAACTCGCTGAACTACCGTTGACGGAAACCGACGCTTGCCAATCACGCTGAAGACTTTTGCTTCACCTGCCGCCTCACCTGCACGGATGCAACCCGGTCTGTTCACCCTCTGGGCGACCGCCCTGCTCCTGCTGCTGGCCAGCGGGTGCTCATCGCTGCCCTCACTCGACCAGCGCCCCCACTCCACGGCACTGCACCTCGAGGAAGCGCGCGCGACCCCGCTCGGCCAGGCCATCGCACCGCTGGTCGAGCAACACCCGGGGCTGTCCGGTATCTACCCGCTGGCGGATGCCCATGATGCCTTCGCGGCCCGGGTTCTGCTCGCCGGAGCCGCGGAGCGCACCCTCGATGTGCAGTACTACATCTGGCGCAACGACCTGACCGGTACCATGCTGTTCCAGGCGCTCCACGGCGCCGCCGAACGCGGGGTACGGGTACGCCTGCTGCTCGATGACAACAACACGCCGGGACTGGACCCGCTGCTGGCCGCCCTGCACGACCACCCCAACATCGAGGTACGGCTGTTCAACCCCTTCCTGCTGCGCAAACCCAGGCTGTGGGGCTTCATCAGCGATTTCAACCGCGCCAACCGGCGCA
>JBJHAZ010000157.1:0-5836 GCA_050485225.1 Gammaproteobacteria bacterium | reverse complement strand
CGAGACAGTGGTGGCCAACCCTCCCTCTGAAGGAGCCATCAAGATGTTGCTACGACGCCTGCAAACCATGGTCGACCACGATGCCCGGACGCTCGTCTGGGTCCAAGTCGCCTGTGATTGCCAGACCGACGCCACTCGTACCATGCGAGGCGCCATCCCCTGCCGTCACCAGGGTGCCTGGGTCCAGGTGCCCGCCGTACCTCGCCGCTTGCGCTCGCAGCGCATCCGGCAATGGCTGAAAAACCTGACCTTCAGGTCCGGAGGGGCCGCCAGGCCCATGGCGGAGCGGATAAGCCAGCGCCTGTGCTCCTGAGTACTGCCGGGGTTGTCAGGAGGATTACCAGCGGTGCCCGTCCGGTGTTTCACTCAGACTCAGGGGTCGGCTATAGGAAAGGTCCTCCTGGCTGCGCAGCCCCTTGAGAAACCCCATGTCGCGAAAATATTCCGTGTTCATGAAAGCCGCGTCGCCGGTCATGCCCACTTCGACGGTACAGCGGCGCAGGGCAATTCTCCATTGTCCGTCGCGTTTCTCCAGCCGATCCAGGTAACGGCCAGCCAGCAGGCGGGCGGTCTTGCCATCGGCATTGAAGAACAGGCCGATGACATAGCTTTCGGCGTGGGCGGTATCGCCGTCGATTTCGCAGGTATGGTTGGTGATGTTGTGCAGGTTCTGTATCGACCCCCGCCCATGAACATCGTTGGCCCATTCGGCGTATTTCGGGCCCGCGATCGTATTGGCGCGACCGTGCTCGTCGACGCCATCGAGATGGTAACTGGCGGACAGCAAGTCGCTGTCGTGACGATCACAACCGCGCGCGTTGTTGACGATACACTCGAGAATCGCCTGCCGGTCCTCCATCAGCCTTAGCGCATCTTCCAGTTTTTGCATGCGCGCTTCGATATCGCTCATTGTTCAGGTCCTGTCCCGCTCGATGGGTGTCAATGAATCTCGTAGGGGTGCTGGTCGATCGGATGGATGCCATGCCGGTCCCGGTAGGATGGCGGCTGTCGCCCATCCTCATCCTTGACGCCGTAAGTCAACGCCAACTCTGCCCCGATATGAGCCTTGCCGCTCAGTGCCATGCGTTCGGGATCATTGAACGCAGCCCAGATGACATGACCGGTGAACTCCGGAGTTTCCATATTGCTGGCATTGAACTGCCGGTACTTTTCCGGATCCTGCTCGAACAGCGCCTGCATCCGCTCGGTCAGCAGCGCACCCATCCAGATGGACAGGCTGGTCACATTGACCGTGCGCAGGTCCACGGCCATGTCGGCGGCCATCTTGTCGAGGCCGGCCTTGTGCACGCCGTAGGCCGGGCCAAACACGTAGTGGCGGGCACCGGCCGCCGACGTGAATACGATCAGGCCCTGCTCCTGTTCGGCAAGAATCTGCGAGCCGTAATAGGCACTGACGTAGCTGCCGCGCAGGCCAACGTTCCACATATCCACCAGATCCAGGGGTTTCTCCCAGAATCTGCCGGGACCGATCATCCGGTCGTGCGCAGCAAAGGCGTTATTGACCAGAATATCGAGTCGCCCCTGCTCCCGCCTGACTTGCTCGAACAGCGCCCGCACCTCCGCATCGTTGCCATGATCCACACACACCGCTATACCGGTACCACCGGCAGCCGTGACGGCCGCAGCGGTTTCATGGATGGTGCCCGGCAAGGGCGCGTCGCCACTCTTCTGGGATCGCCCGGTAACGTATACGGTGCAACCGTGCTGCCCCAATGCAACAGCTATCCCTCGACCGGCACCGCGACTGGCACCGGTAACAACCGCAACCACTTTCTTATCGTTCATTCATCACTCTCCTCTCGATTTTCGGCATGGGTCTCCGTTGCAAACCGGGCCTGACGGGGTGCCACCCACCAGACTCACGCGATACTTTCATGCCCCTTGAGCGTAGCCCGATGCAAGAGCCTTCCCGAGTCTGCGGTGTACGGCAGTGAGCGGTGGAGCAGGCCCGGGTTGTTGAAAATGACCAGATCGCCCTTGCGCCAGATATGCCGGTAGGTGAACCGTGGCTGGGTGGCCCAGTCAAGCAGCTCCTGCAATAGCTGCTGACTCTCGGCTGCGGGCATATCGGCAATCCGGTCGGCTGTGGACCCGATCAACATCGACGTCCTGCTGCCTTGTTGGCGCCAGATCAGGGGGTGCTCGGTCTCGGGAAAAACAGCATCCCACCGGGCAAAGTCGTCCTCGGTGGGTGCGTCGTACATCTTCCTGCCCACCGCTGCGAGGCAGTGCACAACCCGGAGGGTCTTCAATCTTTCCCTGGTTTCATTGGGCAGGGCTTCATAGGCGGCATACAGATTGGCGAACTCGGTTTCGCCACCCTGGCTCGGCGGGTGCTCACACTTGAGCAATGTCCCTTTGCCCGGCACGTTGTACGAGGTGCCGTCCATGTGCCAGTAGTCGTTCCCTTTCACATAATCCAACTGGGTCTTGTCGTCCTTGTCGAGGGCGATGCGGTAGATGCCCTGGCCACTCGGCTTCGACCCGTCGGCGGTTACCTTGGCGGCCTCCATTACACCCAACTTTCCACTCAGATCGACCAGCTGTTCATCGGTCAATCCCACCTCGGGAAACACGAGGACGTTGTAGGTATTCAGGGCTTGGAGCAGCTGATCGGGGATGTCGCCCTGACACAGCTCCTCGGCCGGGTTGTCAATATAGGCCCCGATGTTGTCTGTAATGGGCCGGATATCTAGTGGCTTCATGGTGATGTCCTCGGCAATCGTCGTTGTTCGATACGCCCCGACATGGGGAAAGTGCTCTAATATTGTTAGATACTAAAACAATATACAGATCCACTGTCAATCCATTTATGTTCGACGATAAAACATTATCACTACCGAACGGCTGCTGTGAGGGACCATTGTGGGGTAAGCTCGTGCGGATCGACCGCGGGGATTCCGCGCACACGCCGAGGAGCCAGAATGGGCAAACAGGACAGGAATGAGGAAGAGGACTCTTTCACGCTGGACGGGTTGAGCCCCGGTATCTTGCAGGGAGTACTGCCCTACCACGCCTACCAGATGCACAAGGCTTTATCCCGGTACGCGGATGTCGACCTGAGTGAAGTTGCACTGGAGCGCTCCGCCTTCAGGCCTCTGCTGCTGATATACGCCAATCCGGGTGTGGTGCAAGGCAGACTTGCCAGGGCGCTCGACCTGGAGCGCTCCAGCATTGTGCCGGCCATCACGAAGCTGGAGCGTGAAGGCCTGGTCGAGCGCCGCCCTCACCCGGAGGACAAACGCAGCAAGTGCCTTTATCTGACCCCGGAAGGTTTGAAGCTTGCCGCCCGTATCGAGGCATTGCTGCAGGAAAGGGAAAAGAGGATTTTTGTTGGCTTCAGCGCCAGGGAGCGAAGCACCCTGCTGAAACTGATGCAGCGGGCAACCCGAAATATCTGGCTGCTCGACCAGGAGCGCTGAACCCGTCTGCGGCTGCTCGCCAGCCCTCGAAGCCCATCAGCCCCAAGCGGAATCATTGAGCATCGCTTGGATGCGCCAGCACCCGGCACAACCTGAGCACTGATACGCCCGGAGCCTTTATCGGACCGACCCGGCGCCCATCGGCCGACCGGCCGACCTCACTCCCACTCGATCGTCGCCGGCGGCTTGCTGCTCACGTCGTAGGTCACGCGGGATACCCCGGCGATTTCATTGATGATGCGGTTGGAGACGGTTTCCAGCAGCTCGTAGGGCAGATGGGCCCAGCGGGCGGTCATGAAGTCGATGGTCTCGACGGCACGCAGGGCGATGGTCAACACCACGGCCACCAGACATCATCGCGCTTCCTTGGCCTGCTCAAGGATACGCTTCTGGCGGGCAATGGCGTTGTTGATGACCTTGTTACGCAATTCCTGCTTCTGCTCGGCAGTCGCCTTGCGCGCGAAATGGGTTAATGGAGTCGATTTCACAATGTCATGTTTCATGCTCATACCTCATCAGCGAGCAAGTGTTGCAGCTGTTTGCGAGTGTAGCGCTCTGGAAGGTAGTCATCAATCGAGACAACATCCGCCTCCCACTGCTGGTTCGTGCCATCATTGTTCTTGATGATCACGTCTAGCACCACTCGCTCGCCAAATTCCTGCTTGATCTGAGTGACGACATTCTGGACGTCCAGAAACTGGCGGATAAAGCCTTCCCGAGGAATGTTACGTCCTTCAATCTTCTCTCGGCCACACACGAACTGCCATGCCAGAACAGGATGCTGATATACAAAGAAGATTTGAACTTCTCGATCTCTTCTGAGGGAGCGGGAAACGTTCTTTCTTGCCACGTCGAGGCTGGCCAGCGTGCCATCCAGAATGAAGGATTGCTGCTGCTTCAGCATCAGGTCATGAATGCGCTCTACCAAAAGGGAGACCGCCCCTTGGAACAGCCATGAGTTTTTCCCGGTATAGCCTGGTAGCTCATCTCTCAGATCATCAGGGTCGATACGCAGGATACTGCCAAGCCCATCGAAGCCTTCCTCCCGAAGTTCGTCGATAGCAGCTACGTATTCCTTTGAAATTTCGGTCTTTCCCGCTCCTGGAGACCCTGCCATGAAGATCGAGATCGGCCGCTCCTCACGCGGATAGCGCTCCGGGTCAGTTTTCGCTCGAGCAATACGTTGGCGGTGGCTTCGAGCATACGCTACTGCCTGGGCTATGATTTCTTCATCGCTGGCCATAACGCTTCCTTGGAAAATAGCCCTGCTGGTCAAAAGAGGGCGCCCTATATCCCCGAGCGGCCCATCGAAGCCTATCCGCTTATGTTAGCGCCGCCCACCTTACTCCCACTCGATCGTCGCCGGCGGCTTGCTGCTCACGTCGTAGGTCACGCGGGATACCCCGGCGATTTCATTGATGATGCGATTGGAGACGGTTTCCAGCAGCTCGTAGGGCAGATGGGCCCAGCGGGCGGTCATGAAGTCGATGGTCTCGACGGCACGCAGGGCAATGACGTATTCGTAGCGGCGGGCATCACCGACGACACCCACGGACTTGACCGGCAGGAATACGGCGAACGCCTGGCTGGTCTTGTGGTACCAGTCGGCCCGGTGCAGTTCCTCGATGAAGATGGCGTCGGCCTCGCGCAGGATGTCGGCGTACTCTTTCCTGACCTCGCCGAGGATGCGAACGCCGAGGCCGGGGCCGGGGAAGGGGTGGCGGTAGACCATGTCGTAGGGCAGGCCGAGCTCGAGACCGATCTTGCGCACCTCGTCCTTGAACAGCTCGCGCAGCGGCTCCACCAGCCCCATGCGCATGTCTTCGGGCAGGCCACCCACGTTGTGGTGGGACTTGATCACGTGGGCCTTGCCGGTCTTGGCGGCAGCGGATTCGATCACATCGGGGTAGATGGTGCCCTGGGCGAGCCAGTTCACATCCTTGAGCTTGGCCGCCTCGGCATCGAACACGTCGATGAAGGTGTTGCCGATGACCTTGCGCTTGGCCTCGGGATCGCTGACGCCCTGCAGCTTGCCCAGAAACAGCTCCTCGGCGTCGGCGCGGATCACCTTGACGCCCATGTTCTTCGCGAACATGTCCATCACCTGCTCGCCTTCGCCCTTGCGCAACAGGCCGTTATCGACGAACACACAGGTCAGCTGGTCGCCGATGGCCCGGTGCAGCAGCGCGGCCACCACGGAGGAGTCGACACCGCCGGACAGGCCGAGCAGCACCTTGTCGCTGCCCACCTGCTCACGGACGCGGGCTATGGCGTCGTCGATGATGTTGGCGGGGGTCCACAGGGCCTCGCAACCGCAGATTTCCAGCAGGAAGTGCTCGAAGATACGCTTGCCCTGCAGGGTGTGGGTGACCTCGGGGTGGAACTGCAGGCCA
>JBJHAZ010000156.1:650-5844 GCA_050485225.1 Gammaproteobacteria bacterium | reverse complement strand
CGGGGCGCCCCAGTTGCCCTGCCCGTCCACCAGCGGATAGCGGTAGGAAAAATTCTGCGCCATCAGCACCATCGCCTCGTAGGCGGCGCTGTCGCCGTGGGGGTGGAACTTGCCGATCACGTCGCCCACGGTGCGCGCCGACTTCTTGAACTTGGCGGTGGACTTGAGGCCCAGCTCGCTCATGGCGTAGATGATGCGCCGCTGGACCGGCTTCAAGCCGTCGCCCACATGGGGCAGGGCGCGGTCGAGAATGACGTACATGGAGTAATCGAGGTAGGCCTTCTCGGCGTAGGCCCGCAGCGGCATTTTCTCGAAGCCGTCAGGGGTGGTCTGTATCAGGTCGGTGGTCATGGGTCATTCCGAAACAGGTTCGTGAGTTAAGCGTTGGCGTCGTGCCGGGGCGTCGTTCGCCGGGGGGCCGGGGCACCCGGGGTATCGGTCCATCGCCCGTGGTGCGGGTTCCGCTGCGGGTATTCGCCCGGAGGACCGGGCTCCTACGGCAGCGGTATGGCGTCGCGCCCTGCCTGTAGGAGCCCGCTCCGCGGACGAAGCCGTCAAATTTCCGCCAGGTTGCCCTTGTCTTCCAGCCAGGTGCGGCGATCACCGGCGCGCTTCTTGCCCAACAGCATGTCGAGCAGGCTGTCGGTGTCGTCGTCGTGGCTGATGTCGAGGCGCACCAGGCGACGGGTGTCGGGGTCCATGGTGGTCTCGCGCAGCTGCAGCGGGTTCATCTCGCCGAGGCCCTTGAAGCGCTGCACATTGACCTTGCCGCGCTTGCCCTCGGCGCTGATGCGGTCGAGCACGCCCTGCTTCTCGTGGTCATCGAGGGCGTAGTAGACCTCCTTGCCCACATCGATGCGGTACAGGGGCGGCATGGCCACGTAAACGTGGCCCGCCTTCACCAGCGGGCGGAAGTGGCGCACGAACAGCGCGCACAGCAGGGTGGCGATGTGCAGCCCGTCCGAGTCGGCGTCGGCGAGGATGCAGATCTTGTGGGAGCGCAACCCCTCGATGTTGTCGGAAGCCGGGTCGATACCGAGCGCCACCGAGATGTCGTGCACCTCCTGGGAGGCGAGGATCTCCTGGGATTCCACCTCCCAGGTGTTCAGGATCTTGCCGCGCAGCGGCATGATGGCCTGGAATTCGCGGTTGCGCGCCTGCTTGGCGGAGCCACCGGCGGAATCGCCCTCTACCAGGAACAGCTCGCTCAGCTCCGGCGAGCCGCTGGAGCAGTCGGCCAGCTTGCCCGGCAATGCCGGCCCGCTGGTGACCTTCTTGCGCACCACCTTCTTGCTGGAGCGCATGCGCCGCTGGGCGGTGTTGATGCACAGCTCCGCCAGCTTTTCCGCCTCCTCGGTGTGCTGGTTGAGCCACAGGCTGAAGGCGTCCTTGACCACACCGGAGACGAACGCCGCCGCCTCGCGGGAGGACAGCCGCTCCTTGGTCTGGCCGGAAAACTGGGGGTCGGCCAGTTTCGAAGACAGTACGTAGGCGCAGCGCTCCCAGATGTCGTCCGGCGCCAGCCGCACACCTCGGGGCAGCAGGTTGCGAAACTCGCAGAACTCGCGCATGGCGTCGAGCAGGCCGGTGCGCAGGCCATTGACGTGGGTGCCGCCCTGGGCGGTGGGGATCAGGTTGACGTAGCTTTCCTGGATCAGCTCGCCGCCCTCGGGCAGCCACTGCACCGCCCAGTCCACCGCCTCGGTCGCGGCGGAGAAGGCTCCGATGAAGGGCGCCTCGGGCACCGTCTCCCATTCCCGGGTAGCGCCGGCGAGATAGTCGGCCAGACCGTCCTCGTAGAGCCACTGCTCCTTCTCGCCGCTGGCCTCGTCGTGGAAGGTGACGGTCAGCCCGGCGCACAGCACCGCCTTGGCGCGCAGTACATGTTTCAGGCGCGGCACAGAGAACTTCACGCTGTCGAAATAGCCACCGTCGGGCCAGAAGTGAACCCGGGTGCCGGTATTGCGCTTGCCGCAGGTGTCGATCACCTCGAGATCGCTGGCCTTGTGTCCGTCGGCAAAGGCGATGCGGTACACCTGTCCGTCGCGGCGAATGGTCACTTCCAGTCGCTTCGACAGGGCGTTGACCACCGACACGCCCACGCCGTGCAGACCGCCGGAAAACTGGTAGTTCTTGTTGGAGAATTTGCCGCCGGCGTGCAGGGTAGCCAGGATCACCTCGACACCCGGGCGGCCTTGTTCGGGATGGATGTCCACCGGCATGCCGCGGCCATCGTCCTCCACCGACAGGGAGCCGTCGCGGTACAGCACCACGTCGATCCTGCGCGCGTGACCGGCCAGTGCCTCGTCGACACTGTTGTCGACCACCTCCTGCGCCAGGTGGTTGGGGCGGGTGGTATCGGTGTACATGCCGGGGCGCTTGCGCACCGGGTCCAAACCGGTCAGGACTTCGATGTCCTGGGCTGTGTACTGACTCATTGCGGGTGGTTTTCCCTCAGGGTTGGGCGGCGCACGGTGCCGCCAAGGATTGAAAAGGATTCAAAAGGACTCAAAAAACGCGAGCACCGCCGGCAGGTGGCGGGGATAGTCACGAAAGCCGTGATCGCCCCCCTCCTCGATCACCAGCCGGCTGTCGCGGTATTTCCCGGTGGCCTCGCGGTAGTCGAGCACCTCGTCGCCGGTCTGCACCAGCACCATGAAATTCTGCGGCCGCGTCAGCGGCGCCACGCGCATGGCCTCCAGCTCCTCGATATGTTCCGGGCGAAATTCCCAGGGCATATCGGTGTAGAGGTTGCGGTTGGGGCCGAGGTAGTCGCGCAGGGTGCGATCGGGATGCACCGACGGGTTGACCAGTACGGCGGGCAGATTGTGCCGCTCCGCCAGCCAGGTGGCGTAATAACCGCCCAGCGAACTGCCGATCAGACCCAGCGGTTGCTCCAGCCCGCTCAGCAGCGACTCCAGCTGTTCGCGGGCCTCGCCCGGGTAGGGGCTCAGCGCGGGACACTCGAACCCATGGTGCGGCGCCTCGTCCGCCAGCCAGGCGGCGGTCTGTCGCGCCTTGATCGACTGGGGCGAACTGTTGAAACCGTGCAGATAGACTATGGTCGCCATGGGTTCCCCGGGCTTGCGTGCTGTCGAGTGGCGAGACTGTAAGGCGTGCTGCCCGGTGATGTCCACCGGTGACCCCTCGCGGCCGCCGTGCGCTCAATAGCCGCGGGAGCCGACCTCGGGCCGGAAGGGGAAGCCCTCCAGCCACGCCACGCGGGTCTGCAGTCGCCCGTCAGCGTCGAGATCGATGACCCTGAAGCCCGGCGGCCGCGTGTCGATGGCGAAGGTGTCGCTGCGCGGCAGAAACTGGAAACAGGTGGCGGGCGACGCATACACCCGCAGCCCGTCGACCACGGTCTCGAAATCCTGGTGCACATGGCCGGCAAACACCGCCTTGACCACCGGACTCGCGGTCAGCATCGCCATCACCTGATCGCCGTTGCGGACCCGGTGGCGATCCAGCCAGGCGCAGCCCACCGACACCGGCGGATGATGCATGAACACAGCCATTGGCCGAGGATCGTCGCCCGCCAGCGCGTCCGCGAGCAGCGCCACCCCCGACTCATCCAGATACCCCGCCACCTCACCGCGCACACCGGTGTCGAGCAGCAGCAGGCGCCAGCCGCCCACCTCTATTTCGCGGTGATGGCAGGGAAACCAGCGCCCGAGCAATGCCGGGTCGTCGTGATTGCCCGGCAGACAGCTGGCCGGTACGCCCTGCGTCGCCAACACCCGCGCCAGCTCGGCGTAGGCGGCTGCATCGCAGTCGGCGGCGAGGTCGCCACTGAGAATCAGGTGATCGGGTTGCCAGTCGCGGGCCGTGTGGCTCAGGGTATCGATAAAGCCGCGTAAGGTGGGGATGCCGGCCAGGGTGAAGTCCGGGTCGGGGCCGAGGTGCAGGTCGGTCAGCTGTACCAGGCGAATCGGTCGGGCGTCCGCGTCCGCGTTCACGGGCGGCTCAGATCAGTACGCTCTGGCCGGCCAGCCCGTGGCGCAGGCAGTAGCGCAACCAGTCGGCCAGATAGGCGTTCCACTGCGCCTTTTCGTCGCTGTGGAGCATCTGGTCGTTGGGATAGGTGTAGCGCGAGCGCACCCGGCGCACGCCGGCAAAGCTGACCACCTCGGCCATGCGGGCGTCGTGATAGAGCCGGATCAGCAGGCTCGGTGATGCCATCCAGGGCGGCAGATCCTCGCTGCCCTCGGCGCTCATTTCCACCAGGCTGGTGTAGGGGGTCCTTTCCCGCTGGCGCAGCACGACGCCCATGTCCCGGCCCTCGAGCAGGATGCAGGCGTCGGTATCGTCCACAAGCAGCTGCTGCAAGCGCCGGTAATTGGCTTCGCAGTCGGCCATCATCGCCTGCAGATCCACCTTGTATCGCACTCGTTGCTCCCGTTGATGTGGGTAATCGGCGCCCCGCAGGCGCGGAGCGCCGGGGTGTCAGCCGCGCCCGTCGAGCAGGGCGGCCCGGTTCAGCTCCAGCCACTGCAGGGCAATGGCCGCAGGGGCATTGTTGCAGCGCCCGGAACGCACCGCCGCAAAGGCCTCCTCGCTCGGCAGCGTGAACACGCGGATGTCTTCCGCCTCGTGATCGAGGCCGTGGATGCCGCCGGCCTCACTCAGGTCGGCCAGGCCGCAGTAGAGGGTAATGGCCTCGTCACTGCCGCCGGGGCTGAGCAGGAACCGGCCGATCGGCTTGAGCTCGACCTGTTGCAGCCCGGCCTCCTCCTCGATCTCGCGGCGCGCCACCTCCTCGGGGGACTCGCCCGCCTTCATCATACCGGCAACGATCTCCAGCAACCATGGCCCCGAGGATTCGCCGAGCGCGCCCACCCGGAACTGCTCCAGCAGGCCGACTCGGTCGGCCACCGGGTCGAACAGCACCACGCCCACCGCCTGGCCGCGACGGAACAGCTCGCGCCGCAGCACCTGGCTCCAGCCACCCCCGAAGAGGCGGTGACGCAGCGAAACGCGCTCGATACGAAAGAACCCCTCGTAACAGGTTTCGCTGCCGGTGCTTTCCCAGTCATCGGGGCCGAATGTGGCTGTTTTCCAGCTCAAGGGGTGAACCTCCGAAAAAATGGTGGGTCAGATTAGCGTTCGCATTCCCGGCCTGTCCAGTCGTGGCCTTGTTCGGGACAAACTTTGATACCATACGGCCTCCGCTGGCTTACGACTTCAGGAAGTT
>JBJHAZ010000156.1:0-640 GCA_050485225.1 Gammaproteobacteria bacterium | reverse complement strand
CCCCATGAGATTTGTCACGCCCCTGCTACTGGCTGTCGCTGTACTGACAGGCGTTCAGGTTCATGCAGCCGGACTTCGAGACATCTACGAAATGGCCCTGCAGAACGATCCGCAGCTGCGCGCGGCAGAAGCAGCGTTCCGCGCCAGCCAGGAGCAGGAAACCCTGGGGCGGTCGCAGCTGTTGCCCCAGATCAGCGCCGGGGCGGAGTATTCGGAGAGCCGTTTTGACCAGGACTCCCTGCAAGTGTTCGGGGACACTCAGGAGGCGCAGTTTCCCTCCCAGGGCCGTGTCCGCACCGATACCACCACCTACACCCTGAGCCTCAGCCAACCGCTGTTCGACCTGCCGGCCTGGTTCGAATTCCGCCGCGGCCAGGCGCTCACCGAGCAGGGCCAGGCGCAGTTCGCCGCCGACCAGCAGACCCTGATTCTGCGGGTGGCGGATGCCTACTTCAACGTCCTGCGCGCCTACGACAACCTCGAAACCGCCGAGGCGGAAGAGGCCGCTATCGAGCGCCAGCTGGAGCAGACCCGGCAGCGCTATGAGGTCGGCCTGCTGCCCATCACCGATGTGCACGAAGCCACGGCGGTCTACGACAACGCGACCGTCAACACCCTCGAGGCGCGCAGCGCGCTGGAT
>JBJHAZ010000155.1:0-5844 GCA_050485225.1 Gammaproteobacteria bacterium | reverse complement strand
TAGCTGCCGTTGTAGCGCGCCAGCGCCGGCACCAGGCTGCCGTTTTCGATATCCAGGTAGTGCTTGAGGATGGTGCAGCCGTAGCGCAGGTTGGTTTCGATGTTGATGAGGTTGTCGTCCGGGCTGCCGATCAGTTCCTTCCAGAAGGGCATGACCTGCATGAGGCCGAGGGCACCGGCGCGGGAGACGGCGTAGGGATTGAAGTGGCTCTCCACCTCGATGACGGCCAGTACCACTTCGGGTGACAGCCCCGCACGGGTGGCCTCGCGATGGATGAGCCTCAACAGGTTGAGGCGATCCTCCAGCTCGGGGATGAATCGCTCCAGCCGCGAGGATTTGCTCATCAGCCAGACTTGCGCATCGAAGTGATCAACGAAGCTGTCGGCGGTCTCGATCGCCTGCCGCATCTGTTTGAGCGTGGCGGCGTCGGGCAGGTAGAAGGTATCCGCCGCCTGCGCGGCACCGGGTGTCGCCAGCAGGCAGGCGAACACCAGACACAGGGTGCGCAGGCGAGCCGCCATGTCAGCGGCCGGCGTGCGTCGCCAGAAAGCCATCGAGTTCGGCCAGCGGGATTTCCCGGCTGTCGCTGTCGCGACGGCCCTTGTACTCCACGACACCCTTCTCCAGACCGCGATCACCCACCACCAGCCGGTGCGGAATGCCCATCAGTTCGGTGTCGGCCAGCATGACGCCCAGACGTGCCTTGGGCTCGTCCATGAACAGCACCTCGTGCCCGGCCGCGGTCAGTTCGCTGTAGAGGCGTTCGCAGGTGTCGGCAACGGCGCTCGACTTGTGCAGATTGATCGGCACCAGTGCGATGCGGAAGGGCGCGATGGCTTCGGGCCAGATGATGCCGCGATCGTCGTGGTTCTGTTCGATGGCGGCGGCCACCACCCGGCTGACGCCGATGCCGTAGCAGCCCATCAGCATGGTCTGCTCGCGACCTTCCTCATTGAGCACGCTGGCACCCATGGCTTCGCTGTACTTGGTGCCCAGCTGGAATATGTGCCCCACCTCGATGCCCCGCTTGATCACCAGGGTGCCCTGGCCATCGGGGCTGGGGTCGCCCTCGACCACATCGCGGATGTCGGCTACTTCGCCCAGCGGGCAGTCGCGCTCCCAGTTGACGCCGGTGAGGTGAAAGCCGTCGCGGTTGGCGCCACACACGAAGTCGGCCAGGTGGGCGGCGGCGCGGTCGACGATTACGGGGATGTCGAGCCCGCGCGGCCCCAGTGAGCCGGTGCCGCAATCCAGGCGAGCGCGGATGGTTTCGTCGTTGGCGAATTCGAGTGGCGCGGCCACGGCCGACAGTTTCTCGGCCTTGATGTCGTTGAGCTGGTGGTCGCCGCGCAGTACCAGTGCAATCAGGGGTGCATCCTCCTGAGCCCCTTTCACGACCAGCGTCTTGGCCACCCGATCCGCGGTCACGCCCAATTGTGCGCAAACCTGATCGATGGTGTGCTGGCCAGGGGTGGCCACCTCGGCGAGCGGGCTCGCCGGCGCGGGGCGCTGGCCGGCAGGGGCCAGTGCCTCGGCCATCTCGATATTGGCGGCGTAGTCGCTGCTGTCGGAAAAGGCGATGGCGTCTTCCCCGGAACCGGCGAGGACGTGGAATTCGTGGGAATGGCTGCCACCGATGCTGCCGGTGTCCGCCAGTACCGGACGGAAATCCAGGCCGAGCCGGGTAAAGATGGCGGTGTAGGTGGCGTGCATCACCTCGTAGGTCTGCTGCAGCGACGCCTGGTCCAGGTGGAATGAATAGGCATCCTTCATCAGGAATTCCCGGGCGCGCATGATGCCGAAGCGGGGGCGCACCTCGTCGCGGAACTTGGTCTGGATCTGGTAGAAGTTGGCCGGCAGTTGTCGGTAGCTCTGGATCTCGTTGCGGATCAGGTCGGTGATCACTTCCTCGTGGGTGGGCCCGAGGCAGAAGGGGCGCTGGTGTCGATCGCTGACGCGCAGCAGTTCCGGCCCGTACTGTTGCCAGCGGCCCGATTCCTCCCACAGTTCGGAGGGCTGCACCACCGGCATGAGCACTTCCATGGCGCCGGAGTGGTCCATCTCCTCGCGGACGATGCGCTCGACCTTGCGCAGCACACGCAGGCCGAGGGGCAGCCAGGTGTAGAGGCCTGAAGCCAGCTTGCGGATCATGCCGGCGCGCAGCATCAGCTGGTGACTGATCACTTCGGCGTCGGCGGGTGTTTCCTTGAGGGTGGCGATGAGGTACTGGCTGGCGCGCATGGTGTCCCTTGGCTGGCTGCAGGCGGTGTGGCTGCGGTTGTTGTGGGGGCGGAGCGGTGGTGCCTCCGACGGTTGCCGGTTATTCTAAGGGGACAGTGAAGTCGGGTACAGTGCGCGAGGTAAGCCCCATGTTTGAACTGGATGAGCGTCTGCGGCGGGATACGGCGGTGGTCGGTGATTTCGAGCTGTGTCGGCTGCTGATCCACCGGGACGCCAACTTTCCCTGGTTCATTCTGGTGCCGCGGCGGGAGAACGTCTTCGAGATTTACCAGCTTGCGCAGGCAGATCAGCAGCAGATGCTGCGCGAGTCCTGCCTGCTGGCCGAAACCCTGGTGGATGTGTTTTCACCACACAAGATCAATATTGCCACCCTGGGCAACCAGGTGCCCCAGTTGCACCAGCATCATATTGCCCGGTTTCGCGATGATCTGGCCTGGCCCAATCCGGTCTGGGGTACGCCCCCGGCAGATTACGAGCCCGGGGCGCTTGAGCACCGCGTCGAGCAGGTGGTCGGGGTGCTGCAGGGTGAGCACTTCAGTCCGTTGTAGACGGCTCTGCCGTCGCTCAGGCATGCGCCAAAACGAAGAACCCGGCCGTAGCCGGGTTTTTCAGGACGGGTCGACAGCCTTTTAGTTGGCCATGTCCTTGAGCTTTTTCAGCGGACGCACCTTCACAGCGATGCTGGCAGGCTTGGCCTTGAAGGTGGTTTCCTCGCCGGTGAAGGGATTGATGCCCTTGCGTGCGCGTTGCGCCGGCTTCTTCACGGTCACCACCTTGAACAGGCCCGGCATGACAAATTCGCCGGCACCCTTCTTGTGCAGGTGGCCTTCGATGACGTTGGTCAGGCTGTCGAGGACGTCGTTGACCTGTTTCTTGGTCAGGCCGGTGCTCTCGGCAATCTCGTTGGTCATCTGGGTCTTGGTGTACTTCTCGGCGATGGGCGCTACTTTCTTGGGGGCGGCCTTGGCTGCGGGTTTGGCTGCCGCTTTGGCCGGTGCTTTGCGGGCGGGCTTGGCTGCAGTCTTCGCAGGGGTGGTTTTTTTCGTTGCCATGGCTCTCGTTCTCATCCGTTGTGTTGAGTTGGTATGGGTGACACCAGGTCCCTTCAACCTCGAAAAGCCGGCAGTAACGGGCTTTTTGGGACGTTTCTGGGCTTGCCGTGCCTATATATAGAGGATCATAGGCGCCGTGGCAACAGGTTTTCCGGTAAAAATCCTGCTTTTTTCGGTGTTTTTGCGCGTGTGGGCCGTCTGTCGCCACTGTGATGCCAGCGGCGCGCCACCGCTTCATGGTGGGAGTCGCGCTGGGTTATAATCCGCGCCCCGCTTTCAGCGGGCCGGTGCCCCGGTCCAGTCCGGGGTGTAACAAGGTGTTTTGCATGCCTTTGAGAGGGCGCTACCCATGCCAATATATGAGTATCAGTGTCAATCTTGCGGCCACCAACTGGAAGCCATTCAGAAGTTCAGCGACGATCCGCTGAAGGATTGCCCAGCTTGCGGCAAACCCCAGCTTGAGAAGCTGATTTCGGCCAGCGCATTCCGCCTCGGCGGCAGCGGTTGGTACGAAACCGATTTCAAGACCGGTAACAAGCGTAATCTGGCCGGCGACAGCAGCGCCTCCGGTGGCTCCTCCGGCGGTGGCGAGGCGGCCAAACCCGCAGCCGCCGCAGCGGGCGACCAGTGACCGGCCCCCGGCCGATCGATTCCCATTGTTTGACTGACAGGACTTGCTCTATGCGCACCAGCTACTGCGGCGTTCTCGACCGCTCCCACATCGACCAGGAAGTCACGCTCTGTGGCTGGGTGGACCGTCGCCGTGACCATGGAGGCGTCATCTTCATCGATCTGCGCGATCGCGACGGCATCGTTCAGGTGGTGTTCGACAGCGACTGTGGCGAGCACTTCGCGACCGCCGACCGGGTGCGCGGCGAGTACGTCCTGCAGGTGCGCGGCCGGGTTCGGGCGCGCACCCCCAATACTGTCAACCCGAACATGGCCACCGGCGAGATCGAGGTCTACGGCCTGGAGGTAACCATCCTCAACAGCGCCGAGACGCCGCCCTTCCAGCTCGATGAGCACATCCAGGTGGGAGAGGACGTGCGCCTGCGTTTCCGCTACCTCGACCTGCGCCGTCAGGAAATGCAGCGCAACCTCCGTTTCCGCTCACGGGTGACCACGGCCATCCGCAACTACCTCGACGGCGAGGGCTTTCTCGATATCGAGACCCCGATCCTGACCCGCGCCACGCCCGAGGGTGCCCGCGACTATCTGGTGCCGAGCCGTACCCACGGCGGCAAGTTCTTCGCGCTGCCCCAGTCGCCGCAGCTGTTCAAGCAGCTGTTGATGGTGTCCGGCTACGATCGCTACTACCAGGTGGCCAAGTGCTTCCGGGACGAGGACCTGCGCGCCGACCGCCAACCCGAGTTCACCCAGATCGACCTCGAGGCTTCCTTCGTGGACGAGGCGGCGGTGATGGATGTGGCTGAACGCATGATTCGCGGCCTGTTCGGCAACCTGCTCGATGTGGATCTGGGCGACTTCCCGCGCATGAGCTACGCCGAGGCCATCGAGCGCTATGGCAGCGACAAGCCCGACCTGCGCATTCCCCTCGAGCTGGTGGAAGTGAAGGACATCATGGCGGATGTGGAGTTCAAGGTGTTCTCCGGCCCCGCCAATGATCCCAAGGGGCGCGTCACCGCCCTGAAGGTGCCCGGTGGCGGAAGCATTCCCCGCAAGCAGATCGACGAGTACACGCGTTTTGTCGGCATCTACGGCGCCAAGGGTCTGGCCTACATCAAGGTCAACGACCGCAGCAATCTCGCCGAGGGTCTGCAATCGCCGATCGTGAAGTTCCTGCCCGAGCCAGTGCTGCAGAAGCTGCTCGATCGCCTCGAGGCCCAGGACGGTGACCTGATCTTCTTCGGTGCCGACCGCGCCAGGGTGGTGACCGAGGCGCTGGGGGCGCTGCGCTGCCGCCTCGGTGCCGACCTCAACCTCTATACCCGTGAGTGGGCACCCCTGTGGGTCGTGGATTTCCCCATGTTCGAGGTGGAGGACGACGGCACCCTGCACGCACTGCACCACCCGTTCACGGCACCCTCGTGCAGCCCCACCGAATTGGCGGAAAGCCCGGAGACGGCACTGTCCCGCGCCTACGACATGGTGCTCAATGGCACCGAGCTGGGTGGCGGCTCCATTCGTATCCACGACCAGCGCATGCAGCAGGCGGTGTTCAATCTGCTCGGCATCGATGCCGACGAGCAGCGCGAGAAGTTCGGCTTCCTGCTCGATGCACTCAAGTACGGTTGTCCGCCCCACGGTGGCCTCGCCTTTGGCCTCGATCGGCTGATCATGCTGATGGTGGACGCCGATTCCATTCGCGACGTCATTGCCTTCCCGAAAACGCAGTCGGCCCAGTGTCTGATGACCGACGCACCGGGCCTGGTGTCCTCGGCCCAGTTGCGTGAGCTGAGCATTCGGGTACGCGAGGAAAAGGCCGGCGAGGCCGAGTAACCGACGGGGCGTCAGACGGCGCCAACAGGCTGGAGGAGAATTTCCATGGCAGGCCACAGCAAGTGGGCGAACATCAAGCATCGCAAGGCGG
>JBJHAZ010000154.1:0-5847 GCA_050485225.1 Gammaproteobacteria bacterium | reverse complement strand
GGCACGGAATATCGCAGGCGGGCGATCAACTCGTTGACCTTGCCGCCGGGCAGCTGGCCGCCCTCGCCGGGCTTGGCACCCTGGGCCACCTTGATCTGCAGTACTTCGGCGTTGACCAGGTAGGCCGGCGTGACACCGAAGCGACCGGAGGCCACCTGCTTGATCTTCGAGGTTTTCACGGTGCCGTAGCGCGCCGGGTCTTCGCCGCCCTCCCCGGAGTTGGAGCGGCCACCCAGCCGATTCATGGCTTCGGCCAACGCTTCGTGAGCCTCGGGTGACAGTGCGCCCAGCGACATACCGGCCGAATCGAAGCGCTTGACGATGTCGTCGAAGGGCTCCACTTCCGACACCGGGATCGGTGTCAGTCCATCCTCTTTCAGGCGGAACAGGTCACGCAATGTGGCCACCGGACGGCTGTTCACCAGGCGGGAGTACTCGCGCCAGTTGTCATAACTGCCGGTGCGAACCGCTTCGTGCAGGGCGTAGACCACGTCCGGGTTGAAGGCGTGGTACTCCTGGCCGTGCACGAACTTGAGCAGGCCGCCGGGATTGATCGGCTTGCGCGGATTGTCCGCCAGGCGGACCAGCTGCCGCTGTTCGGCCTCGATATCGGCAAAGGTGGCGCCCTTGATACGGGAGGGCGTATCGTGGAAGCAGAGCGCCACCACCTCGTCGTCAAGGCCCACGATCTCGAACAGCTGCGCACCCCGGTAGGAGGTGATGGTCGAGATACCCATCTTGGACATGATCTTCATCAAGCCCTTGTTGATGCCCTTGCGATAGCTCTTGAAGGCATCGCTGACGTCAGCCACCAGCTCACCACTCTCGATCAGCTCGCACAGGATGTGATAGCTGAGGTAGGGGTAGACCGCAGAGGCGCCATAGCCGATCAGCACGGCAATCTGGTGCGGATCGCGCGCATAGCCGGTACTGGCGATGATGTTGCCCTCGCAACGCACGCCCTTGCGGATCAGGTGATGGTGCACCGCACCCACCGCCATGGCGCTGTGAATGGTCACATGACCCGGATCCACCCGGCTGTCGGACAGGATCCACAGCACTACGCCGCGACTGATGGACGCCTCGACCCGCTCGCACAGGCGCTCGATCGCCTCCTTGAGGGAGCATTCGTCGGGGTTGTACTGGAGATCGAACTTCTCGGAGGGAAATTCGCCGTTGTTCTTGATCGCGAAGTACTTGCGCGGCGACAGTACCGGGCTGGTCAGGTTGATGCGCCGGGCGTATTCGGGGCCCTCGCTGAACACGTTGAGCTCGGGACCCAGTTGGGTGCTCAGCGACATGACCACCGCCTCCCGCAGGGGGTCGATGGGCGGGTTGGTGACCTGGGCGAACTGCTGGCGGAAATAGTCGAACAGGTTGCGCTGCTTGCGCGACAGCACCGCCATGGGCGTGTCATCCCCCATCGAGCCCACCGCCTCCTGACCGGTCTCGGCCAATGGGCGCAGTACCTGATCGCGCTCCTCGAAGGACACCTGATACATCTTCATGTAGCGTCGGATCTGCTCGCGGGTCAGGGTCCCCTCGATCTCGATGCTGTCCGCCTCCATGGTGGACTCCACCGACAGCATGTTGTCGCGCAGCCAGCGCTTGTAGGGCTTGTCGTTGCACAACTGGGCCTGAACCTCGGCGGTGCCGAGGATACGACCTTCGTGGGTATCCACGGACAGGATATCGCCGGGTCCGAGCCGCCCCTTGGCAACGATCTCGTCATCGGGGAAACCACACACACCCACTTCGGAAGCCACGGTCAGCACGTCACCCTTGGTGAGGACCCATCGCGACGGTCGCAGGCCGTTGCGGTCCAGGGTGCAGACGGCGTAACGACCGTCGGTGATCACCAGCCCCGCAGGCCCGTCCCAGGGCTCCATGTGCATGGAGTGGTAATCGAAGAAGGCCTTTTCGTCGGCGCCCATGTCCTCGACGTTGTTCCAGGCCGGCGGCACCAGCATACGCACCGCCTTGTGCAGCTCCATCCCGCCCACCAGCAGCAGTTCCAGCATGTTGTCGAGGCTGGAGGAATCGGAGCCGTGACGATTCACCAGGGGGGAGAGTTCGGCGGTCTCCGGAATCAGCTCCGACCGGAACTTGGGCTCCCGTGCCAGGGCCCAATTGCGGTTCGCGGTGATGGTGTTGATCTCACCATTGTGGGCGAGCAGCCGAAACGGCTGAGCCAGCGGCCAGCGCGGCATGGTGTTGGTGGAAAACCGCTGGTGGAACACACAGATCGCGGTCTCCATGCGGGGGTCGGCCAGGTCGGGGTAGAAGCCGGGCAGGTCCACCGGCATCATCAATCCCTTGTAGGACAGCACGCCGCTCGACAGGCTGGTGATGTAGAAACTGTCGTCAGCGGCCAGTCGTTGCTCCACTCGACGGCGCGCCACGAACAGCCGCGCATTGAAATGAACGTCGTCGAGGGACTCGGTGGCGACAAACACCTGCTCGATGACGGGCAGGCTCGCCAGGGCAATTTCACCCAGGCAGGCGTTGTCGGTCGGCACCGTGCGCCAGCCTACCAAGGCCAGACCCTGCGCCTCGAGTTCTTCGGCGATCACCGCCTTGGCGGCGGCGCGCAGGGCCTCGTCGGTATTCAGCATGATGGTGCCCGCGGCATACTGCGCCGGCAACTGGACACCAAAGAGCGCCTGGGCCTCGGTACGCAGAAAAGCGTCCGGCTTCTGTATCAACAGGCCGCAACCGTCGCCGGTCTTGCCATCGGCGGCGATACCGCCGCGATGGGTCATGCAGGTCAGGGCTTCAATCCCTGAGCGCAGCAATGCGTGACTGGCCTTGCCCTTGATATGGGCAATCAGTCCGAAGCCACAGTTGTCCTTGAATTCATCAAGCCGATACAAGCCATTGCTCATCGAAAGAACCGCCTTGCAATACAGGGGATTGGGGAGCTTTCACCTCGGACAGGAAGCTCCGCGGGAATAAAAGGACGGCCATTTTACACAGCTGCCCCATGCTCCACAAATGACTCGAATGGCATCGATAATGCACTTTTTTAGTGCATATTGCGCGCCATAATGCACCATTTAAGTGCCTCGAAGACCCCCTCGAGTCAGGCCTCGAAGAGGGCTTTCAGGACCGTCGGCTCGTAGTCGTCGGTGACCGTGGCTCGACCCAACCGCTCCAGCAATACCAGCCTTATGCGCCCATTCACGACTTTCTTGTCCAGCGCCATATGGCGCAGGAATCGCTCGGCGGTCATTCCTCGTGGCGGTTGATCGGGCAAACCAAATTGCACCATTATGGTGCGAACGCGCTCCGCATCGTTATCGTTCAGCCAACCCATCGCCGCCGACATCCGGGCCGCCAGCACCATCCCCGCGGCCACAGCCTCCCCGTGCAACCAGGCGCCGTAACCCTGCTCCGTTTCAATGGCATGGCCAAACGTATGCCCGAGGTTCAGCAAAGCGCGCACATCCCGCTCCTTCTCATCACGGGACACGATATCAGCCTTGGTGCGGCACGACACCTCCACAGCGTGAGCCAATGCCTGCGGCTCGCCGGCCAGCAGTGCCTCGCAGTTGTCTTCAAGCCAGTCGAGAAAGGTTGCATCGGCGATGAGGCCGTATTTGATGACCTCAGCCATCCCGGCCCGCAACTCCCGAGTCGGCAGGCTGCCCAGCACATCGGTATCGGCGATGACACTCGCCGGCTGGTGGAAGGCACCGATCATGTTCTTGCCGAGAGGATGATTGACCGCGGTCTTGCCACCGACCGAGGAGTCCACCTGGGCCAGCAGCGTGGTCGGTATCTGGATGAAGTTGACGCCGCGCTGGTAACAGGCGGCCGCAAAGCCGGTCATATCGCCCACCACCCCACCACCCAACGCAATCAGGGTGGTGGTGCGGTTGTGGCCGTTACGGAGCAGTGCGTCGAAGATGGACTCGAGTACAGCGAGAGTCTTGTGCTGCTCACCGTCGGGGAGCACCACGCGATCGAGCTGCAACCCGAGCGGCTCGAGCGCTTGCTCCACGGTGTCGAGATAAAGGGGCGCAACCGTTTCATTGGTGACCAGGCAGACCTGGTTGCCGCGTATATACGGCTGGTAGCATTCGAGCCGACCCAGCAGCCCGGAGCCGATAAAGATGGGATAGCTGCGCTCGGCAAGCTCGACAGTCAGGGTTTTCAAGGGGCGATTTCCGATTGAAAGACGTTACCTGTCCGTTGTGGACAGCCTCAGTCAATCGCCCGCAGCCTCCCTGAGGGCACGGACGATTCGGCCCACAACCGCCTGTGGCGTCATTCCGTCGGTTTCGATAACGAGGTGGGCCACTTCATTATACAGAGGCAGCCGGTATTGCAGTATATCGCGGACGACCTGCTCGCGATTTTCTACCTGGAGCAACGGTCGGTTGCGGTCACGTGCGGTGCGCTTGATGAGCTGATCGGCACTGGCCTTGAGGAACACCACCAGGCCGCGCTGGTGCATGATCTCCCGGTTGCGCTCGGCCAGCACCGCCCCGCCGCCGGTCGCCAGCACGGTGTCGTCCTCCAGTGACAGCTCCTCGAGCACGGCACTCTCACGGGCTCGAAAACCCTCCTCCCCTTCCACATCGAAAATCCAGGGGATGTTGGCGCCACAACGACGCTCGATATCCGCATCCAGGTCAACGAACTCCCAGCCGAGACGGTGGGCCAACAGGCGACCGATGGTGGACTTGCCGGCCCCCATGGGGCCGACCAGAAAAATACGCTGGGCAGACAGAGTCATGTGCCGGATTATAGCGACTGATCCAGCAGTGCGTCCTCGATGATGCGCGGCGTGATGAACACCAGGATCTCCCGCTTGGCCTGGTTGGAGAGGGTGCGACGGAACAGGTGCTTGATGCCCGGCAAGTCACCGAGGAAAGGCACCTTCTCCACGTTGCGCAGGTCCTGCATCTCGAAGATACCACCAAGCACCATGGTCTGGCCGTTGCCCACCAGCGCCTGGGTGGCCACACGAGTCACGTCGATGGTGGGTACCAGGCTGCCGAACAGGCCCGAGACCTCCTCACCCAGAGAATCCTGGGTAATTTCGAGGTCCATGATGACGCGATTGTCCGGCGTGATCTGGGGCGTGACTTCCAGCTTGAGGAACGCTTCCTTGAACTGCAGGCTGGCCGCACCGCTGGAGGTGGCTTCCAGATAGGGGATCTCCTTGCCCGATTCGATCACCGCCAACTGCTTGTCGCCGGTGATAACCTTGGGCTGGGACAGCACCTCACCATTGCCGGAGTCTTCCAGGGCGCTGAGCTCAAGGTCGAGGAAGGTGTTATCGCGCAGCAGCTCGATTGCGACCCGACCCGCGGGGTTTGCGACGCCCAGATCAACGTTGAGAGCATCCTCGTTGACCAGGATCGTGCCTCCGTTGAAAGCTTCGATGGGGTTGAAGGGGCTTTCAAAGCCCTCCAAGCCTCCAGTGACGCCAATTTGTGTGCCACCGGTGCGGCGTACGCCCTGCGCACCCCAGCGCACACCGATTTCGCGACGAAAATTGGTGTTCGCGATGACAATCCGCGCCTCAATCATGACCTGGCGCACCGGGATATCCAGCTCACGCACCAGACGGCGGAAATCGGCGATCTTGTCTTCGGTGTCGGTCAGGATAATGGTGTTGGTGCGTTCGTCGACAATCGCCGAGCCGCGCTCGGAGAGCATGCTGCGCGTGGCAGGCCCGTCTTCACGACCACCGCGGCGCTCCTCGCTGAACAGCTGGTACATCTGGCGGGCATCGGCGTAGCGAATGCGGACAAACTCGGTGCGCAGCGGCGCCAGCTCCTGCAGCTGACGGTTGGCCTCCACCTGCAGACGTTCCTGCTCGGCGATCTCGGCAGC
>JBJHAZ010000153.1:3419-5877 GCA_050485225.1 Gammaproteobacteria bacterium | reverse complement strand
GACAGCGGCCGAGCTGGGCCTCGACCCGGCCCGGATCGTGGTGTCCGGCCAGAGTGCCGGCGGTGGTCTGGCGGCGGCGCTGGTGCAGCGCATCCATGATGAGGGCGGCGTGCAGCCGGCCGGTCAGGCACTGCTCTGCCCCATGCTCGACGATCGCACGGCGGCCAACCGCGAGCTGGACGCGATCAAGCACCGGGTCTGGAACAACCGCAGCAATCGCGCCGGTTGGCAGTGCTACCTGGGGGTCGAGCCGGGGGCCGACCGGGTGCCGGATTACGCGGTGCCGGCCAGGCGGGATGACCTCGCCGGCCTGCCGCCGGCCTGGATCGGTGTGGGCGATGTGGACCTCTTTCATGAGGAGGACAGCCGGTATGCCGAGCGGCTGCGCGCCGCCGATGTGCCCTGCGATCTGGAGATCGTGCCGGGCGGGCCGCACGCTTTCGAGCTGTTGTGTTGGGACGCGCCGCTGACCAGGGCCTTCTACGAGGCCAACTACCGCTTCCTGCGACGGGTGCTGGCCCTGTAACGCGCCTGCCGGGCAGCTGCTAAGCTCCATGGAAGGGCGGCAAAGCGAGGCACTCCCATGGACCTGTCCCACCTGGATTTCGGATTGGACGATACCCTTCTGCAGTTGCGCGATGCGGTGCGCGCCTTCGCTGTGGCGGAGATCGCGCCCCGCGCCGCAGCCATCGACCGGGACAACCGCTTTCCGGCGGACCTGTGGCAAAAGCTCGGCGATCTGGGTGTCCACGGCATCACGGTCGAGGAGGCGCACGGCGGACTCGGGCTGGGGTACCTGGCCCATGTCGTCGTCATGGAGGAGATCTCCCGCGCCAGCGCGTCGGTCGGTCTGTCCTGGGCCGCCCACTCCAATCTGTGCATCAACCAGATACGCCTCAACGGCTCCGAGGATCAGAAACGCCGTTACCTGCCGGGCCTGATCGCCGGTGAGCGGGTCGGCGCGCTGGCCATGAGCGAAACCGGCGCCGGCTCGGATGTGATGTCCATGCAATTGCGCGCCGAGCGGTCGGGCGACAGCTACCGTCTCGACGGCAGCAAGATGTGGATCACCAACGGGGGGGACGCCGATGTGCTGGTGGTCTACGCGCGCACCCATCCTGCCGGCGGCTCGCGGGGAATCACCGCCTTCCTGGTGGAAAAAGGCATGAACGGCTTCAGTGCCGGCGCGCCCATCGACAAACTGGGGATGCGCGGCTCCAACACGTGGCCGCTGTTTTTCGACCACGTGGTGGTGCCGGCAGACAACGTCCTGGGTACCGAGGGCGAGGGGGCCCGGGTGCTGATGAGCGGCCTCGATTACGAGCGGGCAGTCCTGTGTGGCGGCCCGCTCGGCATCATGGGCGCGTGCTTTGACCTGGTATTGCCCTATGTACGCGAGCGCCACCAGTTTGGCCGCCCCATCGGCGATTTCCAGCTGATGCAGGGCAAGCTCGCCGACCTGTATGCCGCCTGGAATGCCTCGCGAGCCTATGTGTACGCCCTCGGCCGTGCCTGTGATCGGGGCGAGCACCATCGCGGTCTGCGCCGGGACGCCGCCGCGGCCCTGCTGTATGTGGCCGAGCAGGCGACCTGGATGGCGGGCGAGACGATCCAGGCGCTGGGGGGTGTCGGCTACACCGCCGACTACCCGGCCGGCCGACTGTGGCGTGATGCCAAGCTCTACGAGATCGGTGCCGGTACCTCGGAAATCCGACGCATGCTGGTGGGGCGGGAGTTGATGGCGGCGACGCCATAGGATGGCACGCGACTGCCCCGCTCAATTCCGGGTGGCGCTATTCCGGGAGCCGCTATTTGCCAGAGGGGGGCGGCCAAGTACAATGCAGGCCTTTCTTTTTTCCGGGGTCCGCCATGAAACCGAGCATCAAGCCTGCCAATCCCAACTTCTCGTCCGGCCCTTGCAGCAAGCGGCCAGGTTATTCGCTGGACCAGTTGGATATCCGCTGCCTGGGGCGCTCGCACCGTTCCGCCCTGGGCAAGGAATTGTTGGGCAAGGCATGCAGCGAAACCGCGCGTCTGCTCGGACTGCCGGAAGGCTATCGGGTGGGCGTGGTGCCGGCGTCCGACACCGGTGCGGTTGAGATGGCGCTGTGGTCCATGCTCGGCCCGCGCCCGGTGGACGTCTACGCCTGGGAATCCTTCGGTGCCGGCTGGCAGACCGACGTGGTCAAGCAGCTCCGGCTCGACAACGCCAACACCGTTACCGCCCCCTACGGCGAGCTGCCGGACCTGGCGGCGGTCGACTTCGACCACGACATCATCTTCACCTGGAACGGCACCACCTCGGGCGTGTGCGTCCCCAACGGTGACTGGATTGCGGACGATCGCGCCGGCCTCACCATCTGTGACGCCACCTCGGCGGTATTCGCCATGGAGATGCCGTGGGAGAAGCTCGACGTGGTGACCTTCTCCTGGCAGAAGGTGCTGGGCGGTGAAGGCG
>JBJHAZ010000153.1:0-3409 GCA_050485225.1 Gammaproteobacteria bacterium | reverse complement strand
GTGCGTGGCCGACTACCTTGACGCCCTGGCCTGGGTCGACAGCCTCGGTGGCGTGGCGGCGACCATCGCCCGCTCTCGGGAAAACCTCGCGGTACTGGAGGAGTTCGTGGCTGCTCGCCCGTGGATTTCCTTCCTCGCGGCCGACCCGGAGCTGCGCTCCAACACCAGTGTCTGCCTGACCCTCGACGTGACGCCGGAGCAGGTCAAGCAGATCGTCAAGCTGCTCGAGGCCGAGGGCGTGGCCTATGACATCAACGCCTACCGCGACGCCCCCGCCGGTCTGCGCATCTGGTGCGGCGCCACCGTGGAGCGCGACGACCTGGTCAAGCTGCTGCCGTGGCTCGACTGGGCCTACAGCGAGGTTACCAGCGCGGCCTGATCTTGCCGGCACCGCGCCGGCCGCCCTCGCTGCCGACTGCCCTCAAGGGGTCGGTGGCGGCGGTGGTTGGCCGCCAGCTGCCGGGTAACAGCGGTGAACCGAATGGCCGGAACACACGACAAGGAATAACGACATGTTCAAGATTCGCACCTACAACCAGATCTCCAGCAAGGGCCTGGACCGCTTTCCCCACGAGCTGTACGAGGTGGCCAGCGAGTTCACTGCGCCCGACGCCTTCCTGTTGCGCAGCCAGAAACTGCATGACGAGCCGATCCCCGACAGTGTGCAGGCCATCGCTCGCGCCGGCGCCGGCGTCAACAACATTCCCGTGGAGGCCTGCACACGGCGCGGTATCGTGGTGTTCAATTCGCCGGGCGCCAACGCCAACGCCGTCAAGGAGCTGGTGATCGCGGGCATGCTGCTGGGTTCGCGGGATATCTTCGGTGGCATGAGTTATGTCCAGACGCTCACGGACATGACCGACGCGGGCGCCATGGCCAAGCTGCTCGAGAAGGAAAAAAAGCGCTTTGCGGGCACCGAGCTGGCCGGCAAGACCCTCGGGGTGGTGGGTCTGGGCGCCATCGGTTCGATGGTGGCCAATGCCGCGCTGGCGCTGGGCATGAAGGTGGCCGGCTACGACCCCGCCATTTCGGTGGAGTCGGCCTGGCGGCTGTCGAGCGACGTGCAGAAGAAGGACAACCTGCAGTCACTGCTGGCGGTCTCGGACTACGTGACGCTGCATGTGCCCGCCATCGAGGCCACCCGCCACCTGATCGGCACCGAATCCCTGCGCGCCTGCCGGCCGGATACCCGGATCCTCAACTTTGCCCGCGAGGAAATCGTCGATACCCGCGCGGTGATCGAGGCCCTCGACGCCGGTGCGCTGGGCGCCTACATCACCGACTTCCCGGTGCCGGAGCTGCTCGGTCGAAAGGATGTGATCCTGATGCCGCACATCGGTGCCAGCACCGAGGAGGCGGAGGAGAACTGCGCCACCATGGCGGCCGACCAGCTGCGCGACTTTCTCGAGCACGGCAACATCACCAACTCGGTGAACTTTCCCGCCACCCACATGGCGCGCACCGAGGGCACCCGCATCACCTTCAGCAACAACAATGTGCCCAAGGTGTTGGGCAATGTGCTGGCCATCCTGTCGGATCGCAACATCAACGTCATTGACCTGGTGAACAAGAGTCGCAACGAGGTGGCCTACAACATCATCGATGTGGACGGCTCGCCGGGCGAGGATCTGGTGGATGCGATCCGCAAGGTGGACGGTGTGGTGCGCGCGCGGCTGATCAGTCCGCGCTGATCTCCGCTTCCATCATCGCCTCGAGGGTTTCGAACTCCGACACGAAGCTGCTCAGCCCGCCTTCGCGCAGGCTGCGGTGGCTTCGCTTCACCTGCTCGGCCAGTTCCGGGCGCCGGAATACGCCGGCCACGCCCAGCAGCTGGTGCAGGATTTCCCGCAGCTCCGTCTCGTCGTTCGCCTGCCAGGCCTCCCGGCACAGGAACAGCAGCCGGTGCAGTTCCGCCCGATAGCGGGGCAGCAGGGCTTCCGGTGCCTCGGTCTGCGCCTGGCTGGCAATGGCGGCGGAGCGGTCGGTCTGGTGGCACAGCTGCACGATGGTTTCCAGCAGCGCTTTTTCGTCGAGGGGCTTGAACAGCAGGGCGTTGGCGCCGGCCTTGAACAATGCCTGCTGGTCCTGCTGCAGGATGTCCGCCGTGAGGGCGATGATCGGCGCCTCGCGGTTGACGGTGCCCTGCTGGCGAATCCGGCGGATGCTCTCCTGCCCCCCCAGGTCGGGCATGTGCACATCCACCAGCAGCAGGTCGTAGGGCTCCTGCTGGGCGTGCTGAAGGGCCTCGTAGCCGTTGGTGGCGCTGGTGAAATCGCCGCCGTGGCGGCTGATCAGCTCCTCCAGCAACAGCCGGGTGAACTGGTTGTCCTCGGCGATCAGGAACTTGAGGCCGGCGAGCACCTCTTCGTCCTGACCCGGGGGGTGGCAGATGAGCTGCCGAGGGCCGGATTCCGCTGCCTGCCGAACCCCGTCGATCAGCGCGTTGAGCGACATCGGACTGAGGATCGCGAGCGGCTTGTCGCCGCGCAGTTCGACAATATGCTGGTAGTAGCGTGACTCCACGCCCGGCGTGGTGAGAATCACCAGCGGTTTTTCCCAGCGGGTGAGGATGATCTCCTGTAACGGTGAGAGCTGCCCGTCCATGACCCGCAGGCCGATGATCAGCACCTCGCAGCTCTGGACGGCCGGCTCGAACAGCTCCGTGGGGCTGTGCACCATGTGCAGATTGGTAAAGCAGCGATCCAGTGTATGGAAGTGGTCGCGTTGCTGGGACTCCTCCGGCAGGAACAGGGCAATGCTGAGGTCCAACGGGGTCGGGTCGGGCTGGTCGGCGCACGGGGGCAGCGGCAGGGTCACGACAAAACGGGTGCCCTCGCCGACGGTGCTCTGTACCTGGATGCCGCCACCCATCAGCTCCACCAGGCTCTTCACGATCGGCAGGCCGAGGCCGGTGCCGCCAAAGCGGCGGGTGGTGCTGGTATCGCCCTGGGCGAAGGGATTGAAGATATCGTTGAGCCGGTCGGGGCGGATGCCGATGCCGGTGTCGGTGACCTCGATGCAGATCGAGTCACCGGGACCGTTGGTTACTGCCACCTCTATCCAGCCCTCGTCGGTGAACTTCAGGGCGTTGGATACCAAGTTCGAGACCACCTGATGCAGGCGAAAGCTGTCACCATGACGGCTCAGGTGGACGTCGTCGGCAATGTTGATGAACAGTTCCAGACCTTTTTCCACGGCGTTGTGGCGCAGCTGGGTAATGATGGATGCGAAGGTTTCATCCAGTGCAAAGGGCGCCTCGTCGAGGATCACCTGGTTGGACGACAGGCGGCTGAAGGCGAGAATGTCGTCGATGTGCTTGAGCAGCAGCTTGGTGGACTGCTCGATGATGGTGCAGTAGTGACGCTCCTTCAGGCCGAGCTGGTCGTGATCGATCAGTTTGAGGAACCCC
>JBJHAZ010000152.1:0-5888 GCA_050485225.1 Gammaproteobacteria bacterium | reverse complement strand
GTGGCGGATTGATACAGCCGCTCACCAACCTGACCGCCGACACCACCGAATACCTGGTACGCGCCAGCGGCATCCCGGTGTTTCGCGAAGGCAACTTTCTCACCCTGCCGACCGGGCGATGGTCGGTGGTGGAGGCCTGTAGTGGCATTCGTTACCTGATCGCATCGGTGACTCTCGGGCTGGTCTATGCGTACCTGTCCTATCGAAGTATCTGGCGTCGGGTGGTTTTTGTCCTCGTTGCCGCGATTCTGCCCATCGTCGCCAACAGTCTCAGGGCCTACTTTATTGTCATGATTGGCCACCTCAGCAATATGGAACTGGCCGTCGGGGTCGATCACCTGTTGTACGGTTGGGTGTTTTTTGGCCTGGTGATGTTGTTGCTGTTCTGGCTGGGCAGTTTCTGGGCTCAGCCCGAGTCGAAACCCGAGGCCATGCCCGCGTCGTCGTCCCGGAGTAGCGGGCGGGCTGCAGTGCTACCTGTGACCGTGCTGCTTGCCCTGGGCATTGCCGCCGTCGGCCCGATGGTGTCGCACGCGATGTTGCGGGGGGACGCAGCCGGCGCCTTCAGTCGGCTCGCCGATCCTCCGGTCTCCGAGGGCTGGGAGCGCCTGTCGTCTTCGCCAGTCGCGGATTGGCAGCCGCGACAACCGGGTGCGGATCGGGAGGTCGACGCGTTCTACACCAACGGCGGGGCGGCGGTCGGTGTGTTCCTGCGGCAGTATTTGCATCAGACCCAGGGCGTCGAACTCGTCAATACAACACCGCCCTGGCGTCCGGAAGGGTCGACGTGGCATGTGCTTTCGCGGGGCGGGTTTGTCGTCGAGCTGGGTGAATCCGGGGCGCAGGTTCGTGTCGATGAGGCTGTCTTGTCCTCTCCCGGCGAGCGGGTGATGGTGTGGACCTGGTACCGAATCGACGACCACCATACCGCCAACCCTTATCTGGGCAAGTTGCTTGAGGCCAGGCAGCAGCTTTTCCAGGGGAGCCGAGAGGGGACGCGCATATTCCTTGCCACCCCTCTGGACGAGTCGGTTCCCGGTGATCTGGTGGTGCAGGCGAGGCTCGATCTCCAGTCCTTCCTGAATGCCCATTTTGACGGCATCGAGCGGGTTCTTGACGACACCGGTTTTGAGACGCGATGAACAAGGATCTGGAACCCCGGACCCCCACTGAACCGACCGAGCCGCTCAGACCGCTCATCGTGCATGTGATTTATGCCCTGGGCACGGGCGGTCTCGAAAACGGACTGGTCAACATCCTCAACCGTGCCCCGGTAGACCGCTATCGACACGCCATTATCTGCCTTACGCATTCCGGCCCGTTCGCGGCACGACTGACCGTGCCCGACATCGAGGTTATCGAGCTGCACAAGAAGCCGGGGCACGATCTGGGCATGTATTGGCGACTGTGGAAGCAGCTGCGTCGGCTGCGTCCCTCCATCGTGCATACCCGCAATCTGGCGGCGCTGGAAACCCAGCTGCTCGGGGTGTTGCTGCCCGGCTGCAAGCGGGTCCACGGGGAGCATGGTCGCGATGTCACCGACCTGGATGGGACCAATCGGAAGTACCAGCGCCTGCGTCGATTGGTGAGTCCGTTGGTGCATCGGTTCATCGCGGTGAGCCGCGATCTGTCGGATTGGCTGGTCGACACGGTCGGTATTCGATCCGACAAGGTGGTGCAGATCTACAACGGCGTTGACGCTGCACGCTTCACTCCGGCCACGGCGGCCTATGCGGAAAACCCCGAGAGCAATGCCCCCGACTTCCGCATACTGATGAAGGGCATGCCCCCCGGTTTTCTGCCCGCACGAGGCGCCATCGTTGTCGGTACGGTCGGCAGGCTGGCAACGGTCAAGAACCAGGCTCTGCTGCTCGATGCCTTTCACGCATTGCTGCAGCAGCAGCCGGATTTGCAGTCCCGGCTGCGCTGTATAATCGTCGGCGACGGGCCGGAGCGGCCAGCGCTGGAAGCGCAGATCCAGAGCCTGGCCATGAGCGATCAGGTCTGGCTGACCGGTGACAAGGACGATGTGGCTCGTTGGCTCGCGTGTATGGATATCTTTGTACTGCCTTCACTGGGGGAGGGGATATCCAACACCATTCTCGAAGCCATGGCTTCCGGCCTGCCGGTGATTGCCAGTGACGTGGGCGGCAACCCGGAGCTGGTGGAGGAGGGCGTTACCGGCCTGCTGTTCCCGTCCGGTGAAAGCGAAGCCTTGACCGAGGCACTGGCCAGGCTGGTCGAAGATCCCTTCTTGCGATCCCAGATGAGTCGATCAGCCGTGCGCCGTATCGAGCGGGATTTTGACTGGGACAGAACCGTGGCCGAGTACCTGGGTGTCTACGACGAGCTGTTGTACGGGTCGTCGCGCTCGCCGGCACACAAAGTCGACCAGGACAACCAGCAGGAAAATGTTGACCAGGACAGCCAACAGGAAAAGGACAGCACCTGAGTATGTGCGGAATTGCCGGAATCTTCGACTTGCACAGCCTGCACGAGCCGGATCGTGCACTTCTCCACGCCATGAACCAGACCCAGTTTCACCGTGGCCCGGATGAAGGGGGTATTCACACCGAGCCCGGAGTCGGGCTCGCCCACCGGCGCCTGTCGATCATCGACCTGGCCTCCGGCCAGCAGCCGATGGCCAGCGAGGACGGCAACCTGTGCCTGGTCTACAACGGCGAGATCTACAACTTTCGCGAGCTGCGCCTGGAGCTGACCGAGCTCGGCCACCACTTTCGCACCCACTGCGATACCGAGGTCATCCTCTATGCCTGGCAGGAGTGGGGCGAGCGCTGCGTAGACCGTTTTCGCGGCATGTTCGCTTTCGCCCTGTACGACCGCCGTTCCGCCAGCCTGTTTCTGGCCCGTGACCGCTTTGGTGTCAAGCCGCTGTTCTACGCGCTTCTGCCCGACGGCAAGCTGCTTTTCGGCTCCGAACTCAAGGTGCTCAAGGCCCATCCGGAATTGCCCCGCCAGCTCGAGCCACGCGCCGTGGAAGACTACTTTGCCCTCGGCTATGTCCCCGAGCCAAAGACCATCTACCGCCAGGTCTACAAGTTGCGGCCAGGGCACACGCTGCTGTTCCGTCGCGGCGAACCCGAGCCGACTCAGCAGCAGTTCTGGGATATTCCCTTCAAGCCCGTGGCCGCAGCCAGCGAGGCCGACCTGGAGCAGGAGCTGCTGGCCCGGCTGAAAGAGGCGGTACAGGTGCGCCTGGTATCGGAAGTACCCCTGGGGGCCTTCCTGTCCGGCGGGGTCGATTCCAGTGCGGTGGTGGCCATGATGGCCCAGCTGCAGGAGGAGCCGGTCAACACCTGCGCCATCGGTTTCGACGTCAAGCAGTTCAACGAAACCGAGTACGCGCAGCAGGTGGCCGACCGCTACCACACCAATCACTTCCAGCAGAACGTCGGCAGTGACGATTTCGGTTTGCTCGATCAGCTCGCCGGGCTGTACGACGAGCCCTATGCGGACAGTTCCGCCATTCCCACCTACCGCGTGTGCCAGCTGGCCAAACAGCGGGTTACCGTGGCACTGTCCGGTGACGGTGGCGACGAACACCTGGCCGGTTACCGGCGCTACCGCTGGCACATGAACGAGGAGAAGCTGCGCTCGGCCGTACCTCTGGGTATCCGCAAGCCGGTCTTCGGAGCGCTGGGGCGGCTGTACCCCAAGGCCGACTGGGCACCGCGTATCTTCCGCGCCAAGGCCACCTTCCAGGCACTGGCCCGCGACAGCGTCGAAGCCTACCTGTTTTCCGTATCCATCTGCAGCGATGAGCAGCGCAACGCCATGTTCAGCGACGCCCTCAAGCGCGAGCTGCAGGGCTACCGGGTCAACAGCGTATTCGAGGAGCACGCCGCCAACAGTCCGACCGACCATCCGTTGTCGCTGATCCAGTATCTCGACATGAAGACCTACCTGGTGGGCGATATTCTCACCAAGGTGGACCGCGCCAGCATGGCCCACGCGTTGGAAGTGAGGGTACCCTTCCTCGATCACCCGCTGACCGAGTGGGTCTCGGGCATTTCCCCCGACCTCAAGCTGCGCGGCCAGGAGGGCAAGTACCTGCTCAAGAAGGCACTCGAGCCGCATCTGCCGCGCGATGTGCTCTACCGGCCGAAGATGGGGTTCGGCGTGCCGCTGGCCAACTGGTTCAGGGGTCCGCTGCGGGAGAAGCTGCGCCGCGACCTGCTCGGGGGTGGATTGGCCGCGACCGGCCTGTTCAACACCGCCTACCTCAAGCGGCTGGTGGACGAACACCAGTCGGGGCTGCGCGATCACAGTGCACCCCTGTGGTCGCTGCTCATGTTCCAGGCGGCGATCCGTGAAGACCAGTTTGTAGTGGGGGCTTGATCCGTGCGTGTACTCCACATACTCGATCACTCCATTCCCCTCCACAGTGGCTACACCTTCCGTACCCGCAATCTGTTACTGGGCCAGCGCGCGCTGGGCTGGCACACAGCCCACGTTACCGGCACCAAGCAGGGCCCCAGTGACCATGCAGTGGAGGAGGTGGACGGCCTGCGGTTCTACCGCACCCGCCCGAGCGACGGCCCGTTTTTCCGGCTACCGCTCATGAACCAGTGGGATGTGGTGCGTACCCTGGCCCGACGCATCGAGGAGGTGGCCGAGCTCGAGCGCCCCGACGTGTTGCACGCCCACTCACCGGCACTCAACGGCCTGGCCGCGCTGCAGGCCGGGCGCAAGCTGGGGCTACCGGTGGTGTACGAATGCCGCGCGTTCTGGGAGGACGCCGCCGTCGACCACGGCACCAGTCGCGAGGGGGGGTGGCGCTATCGCCTCACCCGCGCCCTTGAAACTCACGTGTTCCAGCGGGCCGACGGTGTCACCACCATTTGCGAGGGGCTGCGCGCCGAGATCGCCGGCCGGGGCATCCCCGCCGAACGCATCACGGTGATTCCCAATGCGGTCGACACCGACAGCTTTTCCTTCGGTGCCGAGGCGCGGCCGGACCTGCAGGATAGCCTGGGCCTGCGCGGCAAGACCGTCCTCGGATTCATCGGCTCCTTTTATGCCTACGAAGGCTTGCCGCTGTTGCTGAACGCGTTGCCTGACCTGGTTGCCCGGCATCCCGACCTGCGCCTGCTGTTGGTGGGCGGTGGCCCCCAGGAGGCTGCGGTGGCGGCTCTGGTGAATCAGCTGGGCCTGCAGGAGGTGGTGGTGACCACCGGGCGCGTCCCTCACGACCGGGTACAGGACTACTACAACCTCGTCGATATCTTTGTCTATCCGCGCCTGCCCATGCGGTTGACCGAACTGGTGACTCCCCTCAAGCCCCTCGAAGCCATGGCCCAGGGCCGGCTGGTGGTGGCTTCCGACGTGGGCGGTCACCGCGAGCTGATTCGCCACGGCGAGACCGGCATGTTGTTCGCGGCAGGGCAGGTGGACAGCCTGGCTGCCGCTGTCGATGACCTGCTCGCACGGCGCGACGACTGGGCGGACATGCGGCAGCGGGGCAGGGACTTCGTGGAGCACGAGCGCACCTGGACCAACAGTGTGGCGCGTTATCCCGACGTCTACGGCAGATTGCGATGACGGATCGGGTGCTCAAGCTGGGGCTGATCGGCCCGGTGCCGCCCCCCAATGGCGGCATGGCCATGCAGACGGAGCAGCTCGTGCGCCTGCTGCGCCGCGAGGGGGTCGAAGTCACACCGCTGCCGGTCAATCCGCCGTACCGCCCTGGGTGGGTGGGCCGCGTCCCCGGGCTGCGCGCCCTCGCTCGGCTGCTGCCATACCTGGTCTCGGTCTGGCACCTGGCGGGCAGGGTGGATGTGATTCATCTGATGGCCAATTCGGGCTGGTCCTGGCAACTGTTCGCCGCGCCTGTGCTGTGGCTGGCCGCGCTGCGCAAGACACCGGTG
>JBJHAZ010000151.1:0-5890 GCA_050485225.1 Gammaproteobacteria bacterium | reverse complement strand
TGGGCGATGGTTCTGGCGCCAGTGACGGCAGCCCGGCAGCGGGAACCGCGTGCGAGACCGGGTTGAAGAGCAGCGTGTTCATCAACTAGGTTTAGGGAACCTCTGAAAAACTTCGCGAACGAAGACAGGCGGGCCCCGCCGCTATCCGCCTCGTTGCGGCGATATTCGATCAATGGCAGGAGACGTCTCCATGACCCGTAACGTTGCACAGGCCGACCGGCCCGATTATGACCCCGAGATCCAGGCCATCGCCGACTATGTCCTCGATTATCGGGTGGCCAGCCGCGAGGCGCTGGATACCGCCCGCAACTGCCTGATGGATTCGCTGGGTTGTGCGTTTCTGGCGCTGCGATTCCCGGAGTGTGCCCGGCATCTCGGCCCGCTGGTGCCCGGTACCGTGGTACCCGAGGGCGCCCGTGTGCCCGGTACCCAGCATGTTCTCGACCCCGTGAAGGCGGCCTGGGATATCGGCTGTCTGGTGCGCTGGCTGGACTTCAACGACACCTGGCTGGCCGCCGAGTGGGGCCATCCTTCCGACAACCTCGGTGCGATCCTGGCGCTGGGCGATTTTCTATCGCGGCAGCGGTTGGCGCGGGGTGCTTCGCCGCTGAGCATGCGCACCGTGCTCGAGGCCATGGTCAAGGCCCACGAAATCCAGGGTGTGCTCGCCCTCGACAACAGTTTCAACCGGGTGGGACTCGACCATGTGCTGCTGGTGCGTGTGGCGTCCACCGCCGTGGCCGCCCACATGATGGGTGGAAACCGGGAGCAGATCATGGCCGCCATCTCCCACGCCTGGGTGGACGGGTCGGCGTTGCGCACCTACCGGCACGCACCCAACGCGGGTCCGCGTAAATCCTGGGCTGCGGGTGACGCCACGTCGCGCGCCGTGCGTCTGGCCGCCTTGGCCCTGCGGGGTGAGGTGGGTATTCCCGCAGCACTCAGTGCGCCCCAATGGGGGTTTTACGATGTGTGCTTCAGTCACAACAACCGCGACCTGTCCCTCAAGCCCGAAGCCGAGCGACGACTGCGCTTCCAGCGCTCACTGGGTACCTATGTCATGGAGAACATCCTGTTCAAGCTTGCGTTTCCGGCCGAATTCCATGCCCAGACCGCCTGCGAGGCGGCGGTGGCGCTGCATCCGCAGGTAAAAGACCGGCTCGATGAGATCGACCGGATCGTGCTGACCACCCATGAGTCGGCGATTCGCATCATCTCCAAGCAGGGTGCCCTGGCCAACCCGGCCGATCGCGACCACTGCCTGCAGTACATGGTCGCCGTAGCTCTGATGCTGGGTGACCTGAGGGCGGAACACTACGAGGACGAATTCCACGCGGCCCACCCGATGATCGACCGGTTGCGGGAGAAGATGGAGGTGCAGGAAGTCGAGCGCTACTCCCGGGATTACCTGGACCCCGCAAAGCGCTCCATTGCCAATGGCGTGCAGGTCCGGTTCAGTGACGGCTCCAGCACCGAGGAGGTGGCGGTGGAGTACCCCATCGGCCATCGCCGTCGGCGGGACGAGGGCATTCCGCTGCTGGAGTCCAAGTTTCGGGCCAATCTCGCTACCCGCTTCCCGAGGCCGCAGGCGGAGGCGATCTTTGCCCTTTGCAAGGACCAGCGCGCCCTGGAGGCCACACCGGTCAACGCATTCATGGAGATGCTGGTGATCTGAGGCGCTGCCGGTGGCGCGGAGGACGAGTGTGCCTGGGGCTTACCCGGCCGCCTTGGCCGATGGCCGCGGCTTGTGCCAGCTGCACACCCGCATCGGCGGCACATTGCGGTACTCCACGGCCACTTCCGGTGTGCCGATCAACTCCTTGCCGAGCGTGATGACCCGATTGCGGAATTGATAGGCCACAAAGCAGCCGGCGGGCGAGATGCAATCCCAGACTGCGGACATGATTTGCCGACCCAGGGCATCGGGCATGCTCGAGAAGGGAATGCCGGAAACCACCGCGTCCGCGTTGCCCAGGCCGTAGCTGTCGAGCAGGTCGCAGACATCGGTGGCACTGCCGTGGTGGACGATGAGACGGGGGTCGTCGATGGTCGCGAGCAACTCGGCGAAATGGGCGTCGAGTTCGATGGCCAGCAGTCGGCCGTCAGAGGGCAGGGCGTCCAGCAGGGCCCGGGTGGTACCGCCGGTACCGGGTCCGAGCTCGACCACCACCGAGGGTGACACCTTCATGGTGGCTGCGATGATGCGTTGCTCGAGAAAACGGGAACTGGGGATGATGGAGCCGACCTGATCCGGGTTGCGCAGGAAGCCGCGAAAAAAGGCGAGGGGGCTGGTGTCGCGGGGGCGGGGAGACAGGGTGTTGGCTCGGGTCTGCACTGGTCGGCACTCCTTGTGGCGTGGTGTGGCATGGGCGGGTGTGTGACGGTTGGCTTCGAAGAGCTGTTTTCAAACTAGACGACTTGGGGCCGGCAAGCAAGGGCCGTCCCTGTCGGTGAAAGGCGCGTTCAAGCTTGTTGCGACCGCGCCTGCCTCGTCCGTGGGGCAGGGCGCCCGCTTCTTCTGGTGCGTCGCTTCCGTGCTGTTTCTCCCCCTCTGGCGTGAGATGGTTTCGCGGCGGCGCGCTCAGGCGACCTGTCGCGGTTTGCCCTGGATCAGCTCGCGGTAGTTGCGGACAAAGGATTGAACGCAGCCGCGTGGCTTGCGATGGAAATGCCGTTGCCAGGTCAGTGCCAGCTGCTCCACATCGTCGGCGTCGGGCAGGCTGATCAGTGCGCGGCGGTAGATGTGCCAGGCAATGGCGGTAGCGTAACGCAGGTTGCTGATCAGCTCGTCGTGCGGGTTGTCGAGAAAGCTGTGCTGGCCGGCCAGCCCACGGGTGCGACTGGCAACGTCAGGGAGGTTGATCAGATAGCGGTCCCAGATGGCCCGGTGGGTCTGTGGTGAGATGTTGTAGATACCGAGGCCATTGCCCTGGCGCAGGCAGAATCCGAGCCCGGACTCCTGGGCTGCAGTACCCAGCAGCAGGCTCTCTGCGGCGGGAGACCAGTCATTCAGGTAAACCAGCGTCCTGGCGACCACGAACTGTCGCAAATCCTGGGCGGAGAGAATCACGGTGGGCCCCTCAAGATTTGGTTTGGGTTTATTTTCAATATTTATAGAGGCTTATACTTGGTTTTGCAAATTATTTGTCAATAAAAATTTATAATCCAATTCAATGGTTTCGGTGCGATGCTGGCGGGTTGGTTAAAGATTGATCAGACTTTCAAGTCCTTGGTCGCCGAGGAAGAGATCCTTGGTCGCCGAGGAAAGTGTCATGCGACGCGCTACACTGACCCGATCGGAGGCATGTTTTCCCGAAGCAGGAGGTGTGAGTGATTGACCGGCTCGAAGTGGTCACCGGCGATATAACCCGCCTTGAAGTCGACGCCATCGTGAATGCGGCCAACCCCGAACTGCGCGGGGGCGGTGGTGTGGATGGTGCCATTCACCGCGCCGCCGGCGTCGAGGAGCTGCAGGCGGCCTGCCGCGTTCTGGGTGGCTGTCCCGTGGGCGAAGTGCGCATCACCCCGGCTTTCGCACTGCCGGCACGGGTCATTGTGCATGCGGTCGGCCCGGTGTGGCGCGGCGGGGATCGCGGCGAGGATCGACTGCTGGCGGGCTGTTACCGCCACGCGATGTTCGCCGCGCGGGAGGGGGAGTGGCGATCCATGGCGTTTCCGGCCATCAGCTGCGGTGTGTACGGGTTTCCGTTGGCGCGCGCCGCGGCCATCGCCGTGTCCGAGGTGACGGCGCAATTGACCGCGTGCCCGAAGCTTGAGAAGGTGGTGTTTTGCTGTTTCGACGAATCGGCGGCCGACATCTACCGGCAGGCCCTTGTCCGGCTCGACGCGGGATCAGGATCCGACGTGACCCCTGTCGGCGCCACTGACCAGCCATTTCACAGGAGATAGTCCATGGGAGCCTTGAGTCTGCCCGACCCCGATCATGCTCTGCCGGGCCGCGAGACGCCGTTGCCGGTAGCCGGCGAGCATTTTGTCAGTGGCCGCTCCATCAAGCCGCCTTTCCCGGAGGGTATGCAGCAGGTCCAGTTCGGCATGGGGTGCTTCTGGGGCGCGGAGCGCCTGTTCTGGCAATTACCCGGTGTTCATGTGACCGCGGTCGGTTACGCCGGCGGCTATACGCCCAATCCGACCTACGAGGAAGTGTGCAGTGGCGGGACCGGGCACACCGAGGTGGTGCTGGTGGTGTTTGACCCGCAGCAGCAGTCTTTTGCTTCGTTATTGCAGCTGTTCTGGGAGTCCCACGATCCCACCCAGGGCATGCGCCAGGGCAATGACATCGGTACCCAGTACCGTTCGGCGATCTATTGTGCCGACAAGTCATTGTTGGCGCAGGCGATGGTCAGTCGGGATCTGTACCAACACCAGCTGGCGGCCCGTGGACGTCCGGAAGTCACCACCGAGATCGCCCCGGCGCGCCCGTTCTACTACGCGGAGACGTGGCATCAGCAGTATCTCGCCAAGAATCCGGGCGGGTACTGCGGGCTGAGTGGCACCGGGGTCAGCTGCGGCGACAGCTTTCTGGAGCAGCTTTCACCGGAGCAGGTCTCGTGAAGACGCTGCTGGTGACCGGCGGCACCGGCTTCATCGGTCGCGAAGTCTGTCGCCACGCCCTTGCCGAGGGCTATCGGGTCCGCGTGTTGACCCGAAACCCGGGGGCCGCAAGTACGTTGCTGCCCGGTACCACGACGGTCGCTGCGGCGGCGCAGGCCTTTGAGCAGCCGGTGGACGTGGTGGTGAACCTGGCCGGCGAACCGCTGGTGGGGCGCTGGACCGCTCGGCGCAAGCAGCGTTTTCACGACAGTCGCGTCGGTTTGACCGAGTCGCTGGTGAATGCCGCCGAACAAAGTGGGCACTGGCCCGGCGTCGTGGTCAGCGGTTCGGCCATCGGTTACTACGGGCCCAACGGTGATCAGGCACTGGTGGAGAGCAGCCCTGCGGTCGACAGCTTCTCGCACCGGCTCTGCTCGGCGTGGGAGTCGGCGGCCGAGGGCTTCGCAGCGGGCGGTGCCCGACTGGTGCTACTGCGTACCGGTATTGTGCTGGATCGGGAGGGCGGTGCACTGGCGCGCATGCTGCCGCCCTTCAGGCTGGGCCTGGGCGGTGCCATCGGCTCGGGCCGGCAGTGGATGTCCTGGATTGCCCGTGAGGATCTGGTCTCCCTTATTTTTCACGCCATCGATAACGACCGCGTGTCGGGGCCGCTCAATGGCACTGCGCCTTTTCCGGAAACCAATCGCGACTTCACCCGGACGCTCGCCCGGCAGCTGCAGCGTCCCACGTTGCTGCCCATGCCCGCGTGGGCAGCCCGTCTGGCGTTTGGAGAAATGGCGGACGAGCTGCTGCTGGCGAGCCAGAAGGTGCTGCCGGCTCAGGCAGAGCAAACCGGTTTCGGGTTTCGTCATCCCCGGCTGTCGTCGGCGCTGGCAGCGATGCTGGCGCGCTGAACCTCTATTCCAGCCACTCGTCGTCCCGGCGGGTCAGGTAACCGTCCACGCCGGTTTCTGCCTGCGTGGCGGCCCGTTCGGCCAATGAGGTGAGTACAGACCGCTCGCTGCCGGCCAGCACCAGAGTCCAGCTGCTGCGGTCGTGCTGGTCGTGCCAGCGACTCTCGGTGATGGCCATGTTCGCCTGGCGTCCGAGCGGGTCGCTCCAGCCGCGCAGCCGGCGTCGTTTTTCTTTCAGTGAGCGACAGCCCGGCAGCATGAACTCCAGTTCCACGCGCAGGATCGCCATCGTCGCGCTTCCTCAGTCGCCGGTGTAGATGCAGCCGCTGGTGCAGGTTTCCCGCACGGCGACGCGACTGAGGCTGGGCAGGGCGGGTTTGAGCTGCTGCCATATCCAGCGGGCGATGTTTTCGGAGGTGGGGTTT
>JBJHAZ010000150.1:0-5925 GCA_050485225.1 Gammaproteobacteria bacterium | reverse complement strand
AGATTGAAACGATGGCGACCACAGTCCTGATAGTCGATGACGAACCGCTGGCGCGCGAGCGATTGGTGCGCATGTTGTCGGGTTTGCCGGATACCCAGATCGTCGGGCAGGCCAGCAACGGCCAGGAGGCACTGACGATGGCGCGCGAACGCAGCCCCGACGTGGTGCTGATGGACGTGCGCATGCCTGGCATGGATGGCATCTCCGCCGCCCAGCATCTGGCGCAGATCGATCCACCGCCGGCCGTCATTTTCTGCACGGCCTATGATGACTATGCAGTGGATGCCTTCGCCTCCCAGGCGATGGGCTACCTGCTCAAGCCGGTCAAGCAGCACGATCTGGAGTCGGCGCTGCAGCGCACCCGTCGCGTCAACCGCGTGCAACTGGCCGAGCTGCAGCAGTTCCAGGGGCTGCGCAGCGATCGCCGCACCCATATCTCGTCCAAGACGCGGCGAGGCGTCGACCTGATTCCGGTGAACGAGATTCGCCTGTTCCAGGCCGATCACAAGTACGTCACCGCCTACTACCCCGGTGGTGAGGCGCTGCTCGACGAAACCTTGCGTGAACTCGAGGAGGAGTTCGACGAAATGTTTGTGCGCATTCACCGCAATGCGCTCATTTCCACCTTTTTCATCGAGGGACTGGAGCGCAACCCGGACGGCCATTACTACGTGCGCCTGACCGGCCTGGACATCCGGCCTCAGGTCAGCCGTCGCCATGTCGCTCCCCTGCGCAAGCTGCTGGATCAGCTCTGACCGCTTCTGAACCGGTGGTGGGGCTCTGGTATCATGGCCCCACTTTTTCACAAGCTGGACGATTTCATGGCGAAGACCCTCAGGATTGCCACGAGGCAGAGCAAACTGGCCTTGTGGCAGGCGGAGCATGTCAAATCCCGGTTGCAGGCCCTGCACCCGGACCTCGAGGTCGAGCTGGTGGGCTTCACCACGCGCGGCGACAAGATTCTGGACACGCCGCTTGCCAAGATTGGCGGCAAGGGACTGTTCGTCAAGGAGCTGGAGAGCGCACTGCTGGATGGCCGAGCCGACCTGGCCGTGCACTCCATGAAGGACGTGCCCATGGAGTTTCCGGAAGGGCTCGGGCTGGCGGTGATCTGCGAACGCGAGGACCCCACCGACGCGCTGGTGTGCAACCGTTTCGGCAGTCTCGACGAGCTGCCCGCCGGCAGTCGTATCGGCACCTCCAGCCTGCGCCGCCAGTCCCAATTGCGCGCCCGCCGCCCGGATCTCGAGGTCCACTGGCTGCGCGGCAATGTCCAGACCCGACTCGCCAAACTCGATCAGGGTGACTTCGACGCCATCGTATTGGCCACATCCGGCCTGATACGGCTCGAACTTCAGGATCGGATCGCCGAGCGTCTCGCGCCGGAAATCTCCCTGCCCGCCGGCGGTCAGGGAGCGCTGGGGATCGAGACCCGCAACGACGACGCAGATACCAACGCGCTGATCCAGGCACTGCACCACGGTCCTTCCGCCACCTGTGTGCGCGCCGAACGCGCCCTCAACCGGCGCCTGGAAGGCGGCTGCCAGGTGCCCATCGCCTGTTTTGCCGAACTGGAGGGCGACCAGCTGCGCCTGCGCGGCCTGGTGGGTGACCCGGACGGCAGCGAACTGTTCGAAGTCGAGGGGCGCGGCGCCGCCAATGATCCCGAGGCGCTGGGTATTGCCCTGGCCGAGGAGTTGCTGGCCAAGGGCGCCGGCAGCGTTCTTGAGCGGGTGTATGGGCGCTCCCTTGGCAGCGACTGAGGGCGACTCTTTGCAGGGTCATTTCCTGCAGGGTCGCCGGCCGCTCATCCTGCGCCGCCGCCGCCCCGACGACACCCTGGTGGCGGCCCTGATCCGTCTCGGTGCCCACCCGCTCGAAATACCGGTCATGCGCATGGCTCCCGCCGATGCGGCGAGTGCGGAGATACTGGCTTCGGTGCTGCGTGACCCGAACCGGTTTGCCGCCGCCGTATTCACCAGTCCCTTTGCCGCGCAGCGAGCGCTGGAAGCCTTTGCGGCACACGGCCAGTCAATGCCGGCCCACTGGCAATGTCTGGCTGTCGGGCAGGCGACCGCCGAGGTGCTGCGTGCCGAGGGCCGAGAGGTGCTGGCGCCCGAGCAAGACATGACCAGCGAGGGGGTGCTGGCCCTGGACGGGTTGTCGGCACTGGAGCATCACGAGCTGGTGATCTTTCGTGGCGAGGGCGGTCGGCGCGCCATGGACACGGGTTTCGCAGCGCGTGACATCCGGGTCACCAGCTGTCCCCTGTACCGGCGGGAGGCGGACCCGAGCCACCGCACCGAACTGCTGCGGGCGATCGAGCAACGCGACTTTGATGCGGTGATCCTCCACAGTGGAGAACTGCTCGATCACCTGTTAGCGCTGATCCCCGCATCGGCCGTGGCGGCGCTCGGCGACATCCCCTGGGTGGTACCCGTCGAGCGCCTCGCCGATCGACTGCACGCAGCCGGCATGGCCCGCGTGGAGATCGCGGACAACGCCTCCCCGGCGGCCATAGTGTCAGCCCTGTGCCGGTGCTACAGTTGAATCCACTCCCGACAGAATCATGACAAGGACCTTCATCGTGAGCGACAGCAGCAAAACGGAAGCAGACCAGCGGCAGGAGCCGAAACCGACGCCTGAGGAAGGGGCTGTCGTTGCCGGCGATGCCGGCCAGTCCACCACGGCGGGGGAAAGCCCCGATGCTTCGGGCTCAACGTCCGCGCAACCTGTGCAATCCGGGCGACAGTCTACCGAAGCAGCACCCGCCAGAAGCGGCGAAACCCGGCCTGATGCGACGTCGGATAAAAAGACGGGCGGAGGCAGTGGCTCATCCGATCGGCGCGGTGGTGGCACCGGGCTGCTCTGGGTGCTGGTCGTGCTGCTGATCGGTGCGGTGGGCTTTCTGGGCTGGCAGCACTGGTTGCAGCTGCAGGGCGACGGAGTGGTTCGTGATAGCTCCTCGCCGGAGATTCAGGCGCATCTGTCGGCGCTGGACGAGGGCCTCGCGACAACGCGGCGCGACCTGGAAAGCCGTCTCGCCGCAGCCGAGCAGCGTGCCGAAACCCGCGAGCAGGATCTGCGCGATCGTTTGCGCGACCAGGAAGGGCGCCTCAACGACATCACCCGCACCGAGCGGGAGGACTGGCTGCTGACCGAGGCCGACTATCTGGTACGGCTCGCCAGCCAGCGCCTGCTGGTGGATCGGGACACCCAGGTCGCCATCGGTTTGCTCGAGAGCGCCGATGAGCTGTTGCGCGAGCTGGACGAAACCGAGTTCTACCGTGTGCGCGAGGCCATTGCCGACGACCTGACCGCCCTGCGCCTGGCCGAGCGGGTCGACCGCTCGGGATTGTATCTGCGCATCGAGTCGGTACAGAACGCCGTCTCGGAGCTGCCGCTGGAGCGTCACGAGCACCGTTTGGGCCAACGGGTCGACGTGCAGCCGGACAGCCCGGCCACCGATGATCCGGAGGCGCCCTGGTGGCGGCGCTCGCTGGGCGGCCTCCACAACGCCTGGGCGCACCTCGACAACTACATCCGCATCTATCGCCGCGACGAGCCGCTGCAGCCCTTGTTGTCACCGGACGAAGAAGGGTACCTGCGACTCAATCTGCGCCTCATGCTCGAGCAGGCGCAGCTGGCGCTGTTGCAGCAGGAGGGCGAGGTGTATGCCACCAGCCTTGCCAAGGCCAACACCTGGCTTGACGACTATTTCGTCCGGGATGAGCGCACCCGGGCGCTGCAGGATGAGCTGGAAGCCCTTGCCGAACGCACTGTGGTGCCCTCCGTGCCCGAGCTGAGCGCTTCCACCTCGGCGATGCGCGACGCACTCAGGGCCCGTCCCCAGGCCGGCCAGCGGGGTAGCCGGCGATGAGAAAGATGCTGTTCGCACTGGCCCTGTTGTTGCTGATCGGCGGGGCCATCGCCTGGCAGTTGCAGCAGGGCGAGGGCTATATCCTCATTGCCGCCGGCGGCTGGACCATCGAGATGAGCCTGTGGGTGGGCGTATTGTTGCTGGCGCTGCTGTGGATCCTCGCGACGCTCATCAAGGCCGTGCTGGCGCGCCTGTTCGGCCCCGAGCGGGGCTTGCTCCCGGTGTGGCGGCGGACTCGCCAACGCCGCCTGCGCAAGCGTCGCGACGCCGGCCTTCAGGATCTACTGGAAGGGCGCTGGGGCAAGGCGCAGAAAGCGTTCGAGCGCACCGGTCGCAAGAGCGACGAGCCCGTGTTCGACTGGCTGGCGGCCTCGACCGCAGCCCTGGAGCGCGGCGACCTGGAGCAGGCGCGCAAGTCCCTGTCGCGGGCGGCAGCCCACCAGCCGGATGGCTTCGGGGTCCGCCTGCAGGAAGCGCGGCTGTTGCTCCGTGAGCAGGCCTTCGAGGGCGCCCTGGCCGTGCTCGAGGGGCTGCACTCGCGCGAACCGGCTCACCAGGAAGTGCTGCGTCTGCTGGCGATGACCCATGAGACACTCGGCAACTGGCTGTCCCTCGAGAAGCTGTTGCCCGAGCTGAAACGACACCGGGTGATTGATGGCAGTACCTACGAGTCGCTGCAGATCAAGGTGTTCGCCGCCGAGCTTGAAGAGGCGGGTTTGCCCGCCGAGCATGAGCTGGTGCCGCCCCGCGACCGTCTGCTGGCCGTCTGGGAGCGCGTGCCGGCGGCCCTGCGGCGCGACAATGGCCTGCTGGCCGTGCTGGTGCGCCAGCTGCATCGGGCCGGTGAGGGGCGTCTGGCCGAATCCCAGTTGCGCAATGCGTTGAAGCGCAGCTGGAGTGACGAGCTGGTGGAGTTGTACGGCATGATCGAGCACCGCGACCTGATCGAATCTCTGGCGGTGGCGGAAAAGTGGCTGCCGACCCACCCCAATAACCCGGTGCTGCTGCTGACACTCGGGCGGCTGTGCATGCGCGCCGAGCTGTGGGGCAAGGCGCGTGACTACCTCGGTGCCGCCGAGAAGGTCGGCGGCAATTCGGCGGTGTTTGCGGAGCTGGCGGCGCTGTCGGCCCACCTCGGCGAGACCGGGCGCAGCGCCCACTACTACCGGCTCGGGCTCGAGGCCCGTGGTGGCGAGGCGTCCCCGGAGGCATTGCGTTCGGTCTGATACGTCCCAGGTCGACCGCGGCGGGCCACTCTGGTCAGACATTGATCAGAGTGGCCGGAACATGCCCGGATCGATCTCCCTCAGCTCCGGCTGCCCGGCTTCCTGCAGTCGCTCCTCCCGCCGCATGGCACTCAGCGAGTGCCACTGAAGGATGCTGCGGTAGTGGCGAATGTTCTCCACATAGTGCACCGGCTCCCTGCCGCGGGCGTAGCCGAAGCGAACGGTCGAGTAGTAGGCCCGCTTTTCCAGCAGTGGCAGGTGTTGCTTGACGTCCTCCCAGCGGTCCGGATTGCCGCCGTGGCGCTCGGTCAACACCCGTGCATCCTCCAGGTGGCCGTAGCCCACGTTGTAGGCGGCGAGGGCAAACCAGGTGCGATCCGGCTCCTCGATGCGCTCCGGGATACGCTGGTAGGTATTGAGGAAGTACTGGGCGCCGCCGATGATGCTCTGGGTCGGGTCGCGCCGGTTGGATACGTTGACTTCGCTGGCCGCCGCGCGCGTCAGCATCATCATGCCTACCACCCCGGTGGGGGAGACGGCATTCGGGTTCCAGTGGGACTCCTGGTAAGCGATGGCGGCGAGCAGGTGCCAGTCCAGCCCCAGTTCGTCGGCAATTTCGTGGAACAGGTCGCGGTACTCGGGCAGCCGGGTGTCGATGCGGTGCATGAACACCCGCGAGCCGTAGGCGGAAAACTGCTCCGAGTGGCCGTGGAACTGCTCTTCCAACCGTGCCAGCGCGCCGCTGTCGCGAAACTCCTCGAGGAAGCGGTTGGCCGCCCTGCGCAGGGAGTCGTCACGACGACGGGGAAACGCCCAGGC
>JBJHAZ010000149.1:5699-5950 GCA_050485225.1 Gammaproteobacteria bacterium | reverse complement strand
GTGCTCACCGAAGCGGCCGATTGCGCACCTTTCGGCGTGGATCGCACCACGCTCTGGCAGCCTGCGCCCGGCTGCGTGGTGCTGCCGTCGTCCATCGAGGAGGTGCAGGCGGTGGTCCAGCTGGCCACACGCGAACGGCTGGCCATCGTGCCCTCCGGCGGCCGCACCGGCCTGAGCGGCGGTGCCGTGGCCACCCGGGGCGAGATCGTGATTGCCCTCGATCGCATGAACCGCATCCTCGACCTCAACCC
>JBJHAZ010000149.1:0-5689 GCA_050485225.1 Gammaproteobacteria bacterium | reverse complement strand
CCTGATCACCCGCAACCTGCAGGAAGCGGCCAGCGAGGCCGGCCTGTTCTACCCGGTGGACTTCGCCTCCTCGGGCTCCAGCCAGATCGGCGGCAACATCGCCACCAACGCCGGCGGCATCAAGGTGATCCGCTACGGCATGACCCGCGACTGGGTGCTGGGTCTGAAGGTGGTCACCGGCAACGGTGAGATCCTCGACCTCAACCGCGGCCTGATCAAGAACAACACCGGCTACGACCTGCGCCACCTGTTCATCGGCTCCGAAGGCACCCTGGGCATCATCTGCGAGGCGACCCTGCAGCTGACCCGAGCGCCCCGGGAGCCGGTGGTGATGGTGCTCGCGGTGACCGAGTTCGCCGCCATCATGGATGTGCTGCGCGCCTTCAACGGCGGACTGGATCTGAACGCGTTCGAGTTTTTCTCGCGCAACGCGCTGGAAAAGGTGATGGCGCACTCCGGCCTGCCCGAACCCTGCGAGACCCGCGCCCCCTACTACGCGCTGCTGGAGTTCGATGCGCCCGACGAAACCCTGCTCGACGGCGCCATGGCCCTGTTCGAGCAGTGCGTGGAGCAGGGCTGGGTACTGGACGGCTGCGTCAGCCAGAGCCTGTCCCAGGCGGAAAACCTCTGGCGCCTGCGCGAGGACATTTCCGAGACCCTGTCCCACTGGAAACCCTACAAGAACGATCTGTCGGTAAGCATCTCGAAGATGCCCGTCTTCATCGAGCGAGTGGACGCGCTGGTGGCCGACCAGTACCCGGACTTCGAGATCGTCTGGTTCGGCCACATTGGCGACGGCAACCTGCACCTCAACATCCTCAAGCCGGACCCGCTGGCGGTGGAGGAGTTCGCCAACCGCTGCAGTACGGTGAGCAAGCAGGTGGCGGCATTGGTGTCCGACTTCGGCGGCAGTATTTCCGCCGAGCACGGCATCGGGCTGCTCAAGAAGGATTACCTGAGCTACTCCCGCAGCGCCGGGGAGATCGCCCTGATGCAACAGATTCGCCACGTGTTCGATCCCCACGGCAACATGAATCCCGGCAAGCTGGTGGACTACCCGAGCAACGGGGCCTGAGCCGGCCATGGGGTCGCCGCCCGATTACCGACACCGCTGGCGCGACGGCGGCCCGGTCGAGCTGCCCTGCGGCAAGGTCGTCTGCGTGGGCCGCAACTACGCCGCCCACGCCGCCGAACTCAACAACCCGGTGCCCAGCGAGCCGTTGCTGTTCATCAAGCCGTCCACGGCGCTGGCGTCACTGACGCCGGGCTTCGTCGTACCCACCGACCGCGGCGCCTGCCACTTCGAAACCGAGATCGCCCTGCTGATCGGCAAGCCGCTGCGCCGGGCCGATGAGGCGGAAGCGCTGGCCGCCATTGCCGGGGTGACCCTGGCCATCGACCTGACACTGCGCGACATGCAGGAGCGACTCAAGCGGGCCGGCCACCCCTGGGAAAAGGCCAAGGCTTTCGACGGCGCCTGCCCGGTAGGGCCCTTCCTGCGACCCGAAACACTGCCGCCCCTGAACGACCTGCATTTCAGCCTGCACTGCGACGGCGTGCTGCGCCAGCAGGGCCGCAGTGCCGACATGATCACGCCGATCCCGGCCCTGCTGGCCGGGATCAGCCGGCATTTCACCCTGCTGCCCGGCGACCTGGTGCTCACCGGAACTCCCGCCGGCGTGGGGCCCCTGAACGCAGAGAGCCGGCTCCGCCTGAGGCTGGAGCCGGCCCTGGAGATCGAAGCGCAGGTCAGCCACTGACCCCGCTTGGTGGATCAGGCCATCTGGCCGCCATCCACGCGCACGTCGGTGCCGGTCAGGAAGGTGGCCTCCATGGCCGTCAGGTTCACCAGCGCGTTGGCGATGTCCTCCGGTTCGGCAATTCGCCCCATGGGGTGATTGGCCGCCCAGGCCTCCGGCGCACCGCCGGCCATGCGCTGGGCCAGCTCGGTCATGGTACCGCCCGGCGACAGGCTCAGTACCCGCACGCCGTGAGGCGCTTCGGCCGCCGCCGCCGAACGGGTCAGCCCGATCACCGCATGCTTGGACGCCGCGTAGGCGCCGCCGGTTGGCGAGCCGCGATGGGACAGCAGCGAGCCGGTATTGACGATAATGCCCGAGCCCTGCGCCCGCATCACCGGAATCTCGCAGGCCATGGCACACAGCACACCGTCGACGTTGGTGCGCATCACGTCCGCATAACTGCCTTCACCGGTCATGGCGATCTCGTGCAGCTCGCCCATGGGACCCTCAATACCGGCGTTGTTGAAGGCGATATCAATGGCACCGTAGGTGTCGACACAGGCGTCCACAAAGGCCTTCACCTGCTCCGGCTCGCGCACGTCGGCCTGCATGTAGGTGGCCTCGCCTCCGGCGGCACGAATGGCTGCCTCGACCCCCTCGCCGCGATCCTGACGACGACCGCAGAAGAACACGCTTGCCCCCTTGCGGGCAAAGGCGTGGGCCGCCGCCTCGCCGATGCCGGAGGTGGCACCGGTGATCAGCACCACCTTGCCCTCGTAACGGGGCCATGCCCCCGCGTCATCGGCATCACCGGCACGGGCCGGAGTGGCACCGGCCGCAGCGCCGAGCGCCGCACTGCCGGCTGCCAACCCGGCAAGCGTGGCGACACCCTGTCCGAGGAACTGGCGGCGCCCCCGGTGAATCGATTGATCGTCCTGCATGACATAACCTCCCAAACGGGCTTCCGGAACTCAACCGACCCACTATAGCGGCTGGATTTGCAGCGCCTCAAACCCGGACCGGGCCGAAACTGTCCACCACCTTTCCGGTGGAGCAATTTTCGCGGTATCATGGCGCGGCCTTGAACTTGAAGCCATTTCACGGACCAGGGCTCAACAACAGCGGCAAAGAGCGTCAAAACGCCGACAAGCCGCGTACTCATCTCGTCAGGTAGCCGTTCGTCTGACAGGAAGCAGGAAGGGTTCCGCAGCCCTGAAGGGCGCGGAGAGTCCCCGTGCCAGAGAGGGAGAGCTGGCCCTGATCAGAACTGTGTCCCGCTGCCGCCATAGACGGCCAGCAGGCAGGACCGGCAAAAAACCAGGTGCGACCCATGAATTCGCCCATGTCCCCGGAGCTCCGGCGGACCCTGTCTTTTATTGATGCGCCCAAACTGCCAGCTGGCAGTGAAATCGTCGAACAAACCACGGCGGACGCCGAAGAAACCATCGACTTTCTCTGGCGGGTTTCCCGGGAAAAGGGCTGGCAGCCGCCGGACGGCGCCCTTGAAGCCTACCCCGACCGCTCCGTATTTCTGGTCCACCGCGACCGACAGGGCATTCTCGGCGCCCTGAAGCTGGTGCGCGGCGGCAGCCCGGACCCTTTGCCGGTCATGCAGGTGTGGCCCGAATTCGAGCTGTGCGGACGCGACAATGTCGCCGAGCTGTCGGTGCTGGCACTCAACCCCTCGGCGCGCGGCCGGCACGCCTTCCTGCCCCTGACGGCCGAAGTGTGGCGCTATTGCATGAGCCGGGGGATCAACGAACTCTGGGCCGAGCTGGAGCCGCGCATGCTGTCGGTCTACCGCCGCTTCGGCTGGCCCTTCGAGGTCATGGGCGAGTTGCGCGAATATTGGGGCGATCCCCTCTATCCCTGTCGACTGTTTGGCGAGGACTGGTTGGAGGAACATCTGCTGCGTGCGCGCAAGTCGGACCGTTATCTGTCGGCCCTCGAACAGGCGGTGAGCAAGACCGACTACCGGGAGGCCGCCCTCGAGAAACTGTACGCGACCCGCAATCCGGCCTGACGCCCCGGGGAACTCAGGGCGCCAGGCGGGCGATCTCCCAATCGCCGTCGTCGGTGCGCAGATACTGGAAACGGTCATGCAGCCGGCGCTCGCCGCCCTGCCAGAACTCGAATTCCGAGGGCACGATGCGATAACCGCCCCAGAAGTCGGGCAGGGGCACCTCACCGCCAGCGAACTTCGCCTTGACGCTGGCCCACTGGGCTTCGAGGGCCTGCCGCGACGAGAGGCGGGCGCTCTGCCGCGACGCCCAGGCCGCCAGCTGACTCTCCCGCGGCCGGGACAGGAAGTAGCGCAGGGCCTCGGCAGTGCCAACCCGTTCCGCCCGACCACCCACGATCACCTGTCGATCCAGTTGCAGCCAGGGGAACAGTACGCTGACGTTGGCGTTGGCCGAAATTTCCCTGGCTTTGCGGCTGCCGAGATTGGTATAAAAAACCAGACCCTGCTCGTCAAAATGCTTGAGCAGTACGATACGCTGCCAGGGACGCCCCTCTGCGGTCACAGTCGCCAGGCTCATGGCCGTCGGGTCCTGGATCTGCAACGTCACCGCCTGCTGCAGCCATTCGGCGAACTGGTTGAAGGGCGAGGGGTCGAGCGCTTCGCGGCTGAGTCGGGCAAACTGGTACTCCCGGCGCGAGTTTTCGAGTTTCACAGAGGTATCCTTGCAGTGCAGTATGGGTTGTATCGCTGTCACCGGAACAGTGTAAACAAGGTCGCCCCGGCGCGGGGAGGATATTGCCGCCAAACCGCCAAGACCCCACCCGCGATGGGTGAATGGCCTTATAATCGATCATCGCCCCCTGAATGATGATCCATGGAAGGTAGACGACGGTTGTTTTCCCGGTATCGGTTGCGCACGCTGCTCTGCGCTACGGTGCTGTTGTGGCTGGCAATTCCGGTCCACGGTGCGCAGCAGGCCCGCATCGGGGTCATCATTTCCGGCGACGCCTTCTACTTCACCCTCGCCTATCAGCAGATGGTGGAACGGGTCCACATCAGGCTGCCGGATACCGAGTTTGTGCTGCTCACCCCGTCGTCCCTCAGAACCCAGACCGACAGCCACGACCTCGACCTGCTGGTGGCCATCGGCACCGAGGCCACCCGGCTCGCCATGGAGCACCCGCTGGCCACTCCATTGCTCGCCACCTTCGTCACTGAGGAAGCCTTTCGCCACCAGCTCGACAACACCAACGCACGCGCCAGCGGGCGACAGGTCTCGGCGGTGTTTCTCGACCAGCCCCCCATTCATCGCGTACGGCTGGCCCGGGCACTGGTGCCACGGGGCCAGGTGCTCGGCAGCGCACTGGGCCCGATAGCCAGCCTCGAGGACGACCTGCTCGCCAGCGCGGCCCGCCAGTCGGGGTTCGAACTGATCACCGCCACCATCGACCTGACCAGCAACCCGGATCGCGAACTGACACCGGTGTTCCGCAAGGCCGATGTCTTCGTCGTCATCCCCGATTCCGCACGGCTGAACCAGGCGGCCTCGCGCTGGATTCTCAACCAGGGTTACCGCAACCGGGTGCCGGTGGTGGGCTTTTCCCGCTCCTACACCCGGGCCGGCGCCCTCGCTTCGCTGTACACCGCGCCCGAAGACATTGGCCGCCACACCGGCGAAACCATCGCGGCCTGGCTGTGCTGCGGCAGCAATGACCTGTGGATACCGCGCCATTCGCGCTACTTCACCATCGACACCAACAGCTCGGTAGGGCACGCACTCGGCATTCGGCTGCCCAGCGAGGCCGAGCTGTACCGTGCCGTACTGGACTACACACTCACGCCATGAGGTTCTTCCGCCTGTTCGGCCGTTCCGTCCGCCGCCGGGTCGAGGCCGTTGCCATCATACCGGTTGTGGTGGCCGTACTGGTGCTCACCCTGTTCAATGTCGGCAGCCGCATGCAGGCGGCCAGCGACGCCATCGACG
>JBJHAZ010000148.1:0-5961 GCA_050485225.1 Gammaproteobacteria bacterium | reverse complement strand
AAGCCGTTTCCCTTCGCCGAGCACTGCCCCCCCTTCTCTGATGTCGACCTTCCCCCGACGCACCTGAGCGCGGAAGTTTCCCGCCTCGCGGTCAACCGCAACTATCGACGCCGACTCGGAGACACCTTGAGCGGTGTCAACGATAATGACACCGCGGGCAGCGTGATTGCGGCCACCCCTGTGCAGGATGAACGCCGGAATGGTGACAAGCGGGTCGGCGCACCCTTGCTGGTGCTCGGGTTGTACCGCGAGATGTACCGCTACAGCAAGGCCCACGGCATCCGTTACTGGTATGCCGCCATGGAGCGCCCGCTGGTCAGGGCCTTGGGGCGTTACGGCTTTGCTTTCCGCCCCATCGGCAGGGAGCGAGATTACTGGGGGCCGGTGACGCCGTACCTGGGGGACCTGCAGGAGTTGGAAGACGCGCTCGATCAAAGTAATCCTGATCTCATGCACTGGTTCCGATACGGGTAGAGCGATGGCTTCGCGGGTGTTTGCGCCGTCCTTGGGTGCCCGGTTGCGCGTTTACCAGCGGGCGGCGGTCCTGCGCTTGTTGCGGCGGCAGAACCCGCATCGATTGAGGGCCTCCGGCCTCAGGCGCCTGCCACGGGTGGTGGCGCGTGCCTGGCGAGAGTCGCGTGCCTGGCAGCAGATACTGCGGGATGCCGGCATTGTCGAGCCACCCCGTCAGCGCGATGGCGAACCGCTTCTGGGGCGGCTTCCGGTGGTGGAAAAGGCGGATCTCTTCGAACGTTTTTCGATCCACGAGCTGCTTGCCGGCGACATGCCGGTGGCGTCGCTTTCCGGCGTGCTGACCAGTTCCGGTCATGGTGGGCGATCCTTTGCGTTCGGACTCATTGCCCGCAGCCAGGCGGAGCGGGCGTCCGGGGCGATGGATCTCGCCCTGCAGCAGGCCTTCGACATCGATGGCCGCTCCACCCTGCTGGTCAACTGCTTGCCGATGGGCGTCACCTTTGACTCGCGCTCGGTCTGTGTCGCCAATGTCAGCGTGCGCGAGGACATGGCGCTGGCCATTCTGCGCCAGGCCGGGCCGCTGTTCGAGCAGGTCATCCTCTGTATCGATCCGCTGTTTGGCAAGCGGTTGCTCGACCATGCGGCGCAGCAGGGGTTTGATTGGCGTTCGCTGCGTGTGCACGCGATCCTCGGCGAGGAGACCTTCGCCGAGGAATTTCGCAGTTACCTGGCGAGGCAGTTGGGCGTCGCCATCGATACCGCGGAAGGCCCGGTGATCGGCAGTTCCATGGGGGTGGGGGAGCTGGGGCTCAACCTGTTTTTCGAAACCAGTGAGACCATCGCCCTGCGGCGCCATCACCACCACCGTGATCCCGATCGGGTGCAGCCTTCCTTCTTCTGCTTTAACCCGTTGCGCACGCTGGTGGAAGTTCTCGAGCCGGACGCGCAGGGTGTCGGCGACCTGGTGATCACCGTGCTTGACGAGGAAGCTCCCATTCCGATGATTCGCTATCGCACCGGCGACCGGGCCCGCTGGCTGAACAGCGAGGATCTGGATGACCGGGTGCCGGCGGACGTGAGGGGGGCGGTTCAGCGCTTGCCCATGCCGGTGATCGCCATGCTGGGGCGGGATCGCGACCGGATCAGCGCCGACTGGCACGTGGACCAGTTCAAGGCGCTGCTGTATCGGGACCCCGCTATCGCTGATGCCTTGTCCGGTGCCTTTCGTGTCTCGGTCGACGGCAACCGGGTTCAACTGGCGCTACAATTGAGCGAGCATTGCACCAGGGCGCCCGAGCAGGTGGAGGGTGAGGTGACGGCTCTGATCGCTGCCGTGGCGCAACGCCGTGGTGTGCCGGCGCCGGACATCAGGTGTTACGAGTTCCAACAATTTCCCCACGGGATGAATCTCGATTATGAGCGCAAGTTCCGATATTTCATTGCGTCCTGAGGCGCTGCCGGGCCCCTGTCATCGATGCGCACCCTGATACTGGCGTTTGTACTGGCCTACCGCAATCTGCGGCGTCATGCCCGACGCAGCCTGACCTCGCTGCTCGCCATCGCGTTCGGTGTGGTCGCTTTGCTGGTGGCCGGCGGCTACGTGGCCAACCTGTTCAACGAATTTCGCGAAGCGACCATCCACTCCCAGTTCGGTCATGTCCAGATCACCCGACCGGGTTTTCACGAGGCCGGGCGCAGCAACCCCTATGCCTATCTTCTGCCGGCCCGTTCCGAGGATGTCGCCCGCCTGTTACCGGGAGAGGCGCGGCTGGCACCGCGCCTGCTGGTCAACGGCGCGATCAGTTCCGGTGAAATCACCCTGCCTTTCATCGCCGAAGGCATCGACCCTGCGGTCGATCTTCGTGATGACCGTGCGCTGAAGCTGATTGCCGGACGGCGACTGGAGATCGGCGACGAACGTCACCTGCTGGTGGGTCGAGGTCTGGCCAACCTGCTGGAGGTGGAGGTGGGCGATCAACTGGCGGTGCTGGTCAACGCGGAAGGGGGCGTGCTGACCGCAGCGGAAGGCGAGGTAGTCGGCATCTTCCAGTCGTTCAGCCGCGAGTTTGATGATGCGGCTCTGCTGATGCCGCTGTCGCTGGCCCGGACCCTCAACCGTACCGACGGCGCCCATGCCTGGCTGGTGTTCCTTGAGGATACGGCCGACACCGATGCCGTCGCGGGGCTGTTGTCCGAACGGCTGGCTGCGGAGCGCTTCGAGGTGCGTCCGTGGCACACCCTGGCGGAGTTCTACCAGCGTTCCTCCGAGCTCTTCGACCAACAGCTCGGTGTCGTCAAGGCGATGGTGATGATCATCATTCTACTCGGCATCGGCAATACGATGATGATGAGTGTGCTGGAGCGGACCGGCGAGATTGGCACCATGATGGCGATGGGGACACGAAAATCCTTTGTCCTGCGGGAATTCCTCATCGAGGGTGCGATGCTGGGCCTCTTGGGCGCGGCGCTGGGCGTACTGGCAACATGGGGGTTGGGGGTGCTGCTCGACGTGGTTCGCATCGAGATGCCGCCACCACCGAGCTTTACCATTGGCTACCGCGCTGCCCTTGAGCTGTCGCCGGCGCTGATTGTCGAGGCGGTACTGCTGGCCTGTATAACGACGACACTCGCGGCTTTCTACCCGGCCTTCCGGGCGTCCCGCATGGTCATTGTCGATGCGCTGCGCAAGGTCAGGTGAGCCATGAATGAACTGCTGAAACTGGCCGCTCGCAACGTGTTTCGCCAGCGAGGTCGCTCGGCGGCTACCTTGATGGCCATCGCGTTCGGTGTCGTGGCACTGATTCTGTCCGGTGGGTTCATCAAGGACACCATCGACGAGCTGGGTGAGGCGGTGATCTATGCCCAGACGGGGCATATCCAGGTCAGCAGGGAGGGCTACCGCGAGCGTGGCAGCCGGGACATGGCCGCTTATCTGATCGACGAGCCCGAGCAGTTGCGGGCGCAGCTTGACACGATACCGGAGGTCGAGGAGACGTTGCTGCGCATGGTGTTCCCGGGCATGCTCAACAACCGCCAGACCGAGTGGGCCATCTACGCGGAGGGTGTCGAGCCGGAGGCGGAAGCGCGGCTGGGCACCTATGTGAATCTTGCGCAGGGTGAGCAACTGCAGTACAGTCATGAGTTCGCCATGATGATTGGCGCCGGTGTGGCCCAGGCTCTGGATCTCGGTGTGGGCGACTGGGTCGACCTGTTGATCAACACCTCCGATGGCGCTGCCAATGTGCTCGAGTTCGAGGTGGTGGGCATCTTCCAGACCTTCGCCAAGGATTACGATGCCCGTGCCGTGCGCATAACCCTGACCGCTGCCCAGGAACTGCTGGGCCGGGCAGGGGCTCACATGGCCGTGTTGCGTCTGAGCGATACCGGCATGACCCGGCGCGCGCTGGGGAAGGTGTCGGAGCAGGTGGTGCCGCAGGGCTATGAAGTGCACGATTGGGTGGAGCTGAATCCGTTCTATGAGCAGACGGTGGAGCTGTATCATCAGCAGTTCGGGTTCCTGGTGGTCGTCATCCTCGCGATGGTGGCTCTCAGTGTCGGGAATGCCGTCAACATGAATGTTCATGAGCGCGCGGCGGAGTTCGGCACCATGCAGGCATGCGGCACCCGCCAGCGCTCCATATTCCGCCTGATTCTCATCGAGTGCGCCATTCTCGGCGTGGTCGGCTCCGTCATCGGGGCGGTGATCGGCAGTGCTCTGGCGCTGGCCATTTCCGCTGTGGGTATTCCCATGCCGCCACCGCCCAATGCCGATCTGCCCTATGACGCCTTGATCCCGCTTGCGTGGTGGATCGTCACCCTTGCCATGGCCGTCGGTATTCTTGCGCCCATTCTCGCGGCGATACGGCCCGCCCTTCGAGCTGCGCGATCCGATATTGCAGAGTCGCTGCGTCAGGGGGTTTGACTCGATTCTGTCTGGCGGATGGGCCGCGCTCCCCAACGTTTGCGGTGTCCGTAAATTTTACAGACCTTGTCGCGGAGCGCTTGGAAATCGCGCGAATCAACGCCCGAATAAATCCCAGGCAGTTGATTTTAATGATTAAATAATCCTTTTTCTTGCGGGTGGCATGGTTCCTGCTTTTGAGAAGCCCGGTACGGGTAATGTTGCCCGTGTCTAGGGGTGGCACCTGCAGCGCGACGGGAGACCTCGCCTCGGTCGCCGGCCTCGGTTTAGCCCATGGATAATGGATCTGAAGGGAGAAAGTGACATGACGTTGAATTTGAGAAAATTGTTGGCCGCAGGCGCGGCACCCGTTGCCCTTGCAGGCGCGCTCCTGTTTTCCGGCTCCGCCGCCGCCTTGCCGGTCGGTTGGAATTGCGTCGGGACCTGCGGCTCCCTGGGAGCGAATGGAGTCGTGACAACATCGCCCCAGGGCGGCAGCTACTCCTATGTGACCACCAGCGGCGGCCAGACTATTGCAGGTCTTGGGCTTGGCAGTGAAACCACCGGCTCGGTCGCCAGGAGTAATGCCTTTACGGTTAATGCCGGGGAGGATCTGCAGTTCTACTTCAACTACGTGACCTCCGACGGTGCCGGGTATGCCGACTACGCCTGGGTAAGGCTGCTGGACTCGGCCTTGAACCCCTACGCAATCCTTTTTACCGCCCGTACCACGCCGGAAGGCGATACAGTTCCCGGTTTTGGAATGCCCGACCTGGGTGATGTGACCCTGGATCCCGGATCCACGCCGATCATCGCCGGTGCGCCGCAATGGTCCCCGCTGGGCGGCGATTCAGCGTCCTGTTATGACGATGGCTGTGGCTACACGGACTGGATCGCCATGAGCTACGAGTTCGACATCAGCGGCACCTTCTCGCTCGAGTTCGGTGTGGTCAACTGGAGCGACTCGCTGTTCCAGAGCGGCTTGGCGTTCGACGGTATTCTGGTGGCCGGTAACCCCATTGATCCGCAACCTGTTTCAGCGCCGGGTACCCTGGCCCTGTTCGGCCTGACCTTGCTCGGCATGGCGGGTATGCGTCGTCGCCGCGAGGTATAAGGCTTCAGGGGTAGCAACAGAGGTAAATGAAATGGCCACCCTCGGGTGGCCATTTTTCTGTCTTATTGCAGCCGGCGCAGGTACTCGCGGGTGAACATCCGTTCCGGCAGGTCGCGCAATGTCATGCTGTCGTATTCCAGCACCGAGTACTCGTCCTCCCGAAGGGCGTCGACCAGCACCAGTCGGGTCGGTCGCTCGCGACCCACCATTTCCTCGAAATCCTCGTAGTAGGCCGTCTTGAGCAGGCGCCCCGACACGGCGTAGAACTCGGCCTTGATGGGCCGGTCATCTTCCACGGCTATCCAGTAGCGAACGCGAGCATAGGTGACGTCCCGGCCACGGGCGGTCAGTTCCAGGAGTTGGGTGTCCACGTCGCGCACCGTCTCGTTACCCACCCATTCGGCGTCATAGTCACCGGCGAAATTGGCGCGCGCCAGATCGCCGTTGGCCACCTGGCCGGTGAGCCGCTGGG
>JBJHAZ010000147.1:0-5961 GCA_050485225.1 Gammaproteobacteria bacterium | reverse complement strand
CGATCAAGTTCCTCGGTGTCGGCGAGAAAACCGATGCGCTCGAACCCTTCCACCCCGACCGGATTGCATCGCGCATTCTCGGCATGGGCGATGTGCTGTCGCTCATCGAGGAGGTGGAGCAGAAGGTCGACCGGCAGAAAGCCGAGAAGCTCGCCGCCAAGGTCAAGAAGGGCAAGGGTTTCGATCTGGAGGATCTGCGTGATCAGCTCCAGCAGATGCAGAACCTCGGTGGCATGGGCGGACTGCTCGACAAGCTTCCCGGCATGGGCAACATCGCCCAGATGGCCCAGCAGGCGGATGTCACCAGCCAGTTTGGCCGCATGGAGGCGCTGATCAACTCCATGACGCCGGCCGAACGGCGCAACCCGGACATTCTCAACGGCTCGCGCAAGCGCCGCATTACCGAGGGCTCCGGCACCAGCATTCAGGATCTCAACCGTCTGCTCAAGCAGCACAAGCAGATGGGCAAGATGATGAAGAAGATGAAAGGCAAGGGCATGAACAAGATGATGCGCGGCATGGAAGGCATGCTCGGCGGATCCGGCGGGCCGGGTGGGCTGCCGCCCGGATTTCCGCGCCGCTGACAGAAGTGTTTCTTTTGTGAGTGTGATCGCGTAAAATTCGGCGCCTTTCAGGGGCAGGTCCTTCGGGGACGCCGCCCGGTTTGTGGTTCTGGTTGGCATGACAGCTGACGGGGTAAGACTCCCGCAAGGTCATGTCATTGTTTTTGTTACAGGAAACTCTTTAATGGTAACGATTCGTTTGGCTCGTGGTGGCTCCAAGAAGCGTCCTTTCTACCACCTGACTGTCACCGACAGCCGCAACGCCCGTGACGGCCGCTTCATCGAGCGCGTGGGCTTCTTCAACCCGATTGCCCGTGGTAATGAAGAGCGCCTGAAGGTGGATCTGGCTCGTGTTGAATTCTGGCAGGGCCAGGGCGCGCAGTGTTCCGACCGCGTGCGTCAGCTGGTCAAGGAAGCTGCCAAGGCCTGATTGATCGGGGCCTGCCGCATGACCGCGAACGAACCGCTGGCTGCCGGCAGCCAGCCCGACGAGGGACTCATTGTGGTGGGCCGCATTGGCGCGCCCCACGGGGTTCGGGGTTGGGTCAAGGTTCACTCCTTTACGGAGCCGCGGCAGCAGCTCACCGAGTATCAGCCCCTCTGGATCCGGCGTGGTCAGAGTTGGCAGCAGCTCGATCTGGCCGAGGTCCGCTGGCAGGAATCCGGTTTGCTGGCCCGCGTGGTCGATGTGGAAGACCGCGATGGGGCGGCCTTGCTGCGCAATTGCGATATTGCCATCGAGGACGCCCAGCTGCCCGAGCTGGAGCCCGGCGAGTACTACTGGCAGGAGCTGATCGGGTTGGAAGTCTGGTCCCGCTTCGAGGGCCAGGAGTATCGGCTCGGCAAGGTGGTCACCCTGATGGAAACCGGCGCCAACGATGTGCTGGTGGTGGAGGGCGACCGCGACAGCCTGGATCGGCGGCAGCGGTTGATCCCCTACGAGGACCAGTTTCTGCTGGCCATCGACACCGCTGCCGGACGCATCGAGGTGGACTGGGATCCCCACTTCTGAGCCGGTCTGAGCCGGAAGGCGGGGCCGCTACAGGGCGGGGGACGCACTCCTTGAAAATTGCCGTAGTCACGCTGTTTCCCGAGATGTTCAGCGCATTGACGGAGTACGGCATCAGTGCCCGGGCACTGCGCAACGGGCTGCTGCAGCTCGAATGCATCAATCCCCGGGCATTCACCTCGGATCGGCACCAGACCGTGGATGATCGCCCCTACGGCGGCGGCCCCGGCATGGTGATGCGCATCGAGCCGCTGCGGGCTGCCATCGCCGCGGCGAGGGCCTGGATCGACGGCCCCTGCCGGGTGATCTACCTGTCACCCCAGGGTCGTGTACTCGATCACGGCGGGGTGGCGGACCTGGGCAGTGCCGGTGATCTGGTGCTGCTGTGCGGCCGCTATGAGGGCATCGATGAGCGGCTGATCGAGCTGGAAGTGGATGAGGAGTGGTCCATCGGCGACTATGTGCTGAGCGGCGGCGAGCTGCCGGCCATGGTGCTGATCGACAGTCTGATCCGTCAGCTGCCGGAAGCGCTGGGACACCAGGATTCGGCTGCACAGGATTCATTTGTGGAAGGGCTGCTGGATTGCCCCCACTACACCCGGCCCGAGGTCTACGAGGGCAGGGCGGTACCGCCGGTGTTGATGTCCGGCAACCACGAACACATTCGCCGCTGGCGATTGAAACAGGCTCTGGGGCGTACGGCAATACGGCGTCCCGAGCTGATTGAGGGCCTTGAACTTGACACCGAGCGCAAGGCGTTGTTGGCGGAATTTCTCCGCGAGCTGGCTGATGAAGGCTCCCGACACTGACGGCGTCTTCCTCTCGGTACAGCGCTACTCGACAAGGTGGCCTGCCACCAAGTTACAACCATGAGGAGCAAAACCCATGAGCAACCGTAATTCCATTATCACCATGCTCGAGAAAGAGCAGATGGACAAGGAAATCCCGCCGTTCGCCCCCGGTGACACCGTTGTGGTCAGCGTGAAAGTGAAGGAAGGCGAGCGCGAGCGTCTGCAGGCCTTTGAAGGTGTGGTGCTGGGCAAGCGTAACCGCGGCCTGAACTCTGCCTTCACTGTGCGCAAGATTTCCAATGGCGTGGGTGTGGAGCGTACCTTCCAGACCTACAGCCCGCTGATCGACAGCATCACCGTCAAGCGTCGCGGTGACGTGCGTCAGGCCAAGCTTTACTACCTGCGCGAGCGTTCCGGCAAGTCCGCACGCATCAAGGAAAAGCTCAACTGAGTCCGACTTCGGACTCCGGCCGGCGAGCCTCTCGCCGGCACCGCTTGCAACCCCGGCAGATTCGATCTGCCGGGGTTTTTTTATGCCGGACGCTCGTGAACATAGGTGCCGGGTGCCGGCGCCAGGGGCGGGTACTGGCGGCTACCGAGGCGTTTGCGGGCGCGTTTCTTCTTGCCGGATCGGGTGCTCGCCCAGAGCACCCAGTGATCCCACCAGGAGCCTTCCCGGCGCTCGGCAGCGGCCAGCCAGGCCTGCGGGTCGGAGCCGGGGGTGGTGCCCGTCATGTAGAAGGATTTGGGGTTGCCGGGCGGGTTGATCAGCGCCGCCACGTGTCCGGCGTTGCTCAGCACGAATTCGCATTCGCCGCCCAGCATCTGGGTGGTCTGATAACAGCCCGTCCAGGGTGTCAGGTGGTCCTTGATGGCGCCGGCGACAAAGGCGTCCTGGGTGATTTGATCCAGCTGGATATCCACGCCGAGCACTTTCATTCGGCCGGGCTTGAAGAGGGCGTTGTTCTCGAAGATGTGCAGGAAGTCCTCGTGGAGCCCCTCCGGCAGGTTCGAGCTGTCGGCGTTCCAGGCCATGATGTCGAACTTCGGCGCCTCGTTGCCCATCAGGTAATTGTTGACCCAATAGCTCCAGATGAGGTCGTTGGGCCGCAGCAGGGCAAAGATGGTGGCCAGATCCTCGCCGCGAATGACCCCCTGTCGGTGGGAGTTCCAGCGCATCAGGCGCAGCAGTTGCCGCAACCGGAAGATGCTGATGGTGGCGGGCTGTGAGAAGTTCAGCAGGGTGACCGCGTAGCTGATGGCGTTGACCTTGTGCCCGTTGCCGCTCTGGTTGAGCCAGGTGAGAAAGGCCGTCATGGTGATGCCCCCGGCACAGAAGCCGAAGGTGTTGACCGAGCGGCTGCCCGATATCGCCAGGATGGCATCGATGGCCTGGTGGAGTGCCAGACAGTAGTCATCGAGACGCCAGCGGTTTTCCTGTTCTCCGGGGTTTTTCCAGCTGACGACGAACGTCTGGTGCCCCTTGGCGACCAGGTGTTCCACCAGGCTGCGTCCGGGCGCCAGATCGAGAAAGTAGTATCGGTTGATCTGGGGAGAAATCAGTAGCACGGGAATTTCGTAGACGTCGCGGGTTACCGGCTGATACTGGATGATCTCGAGCAGGTCGTTGCGAAACACGACGGCTCCCTCGCTGGTGGCGAGGTTCTCGCCCACCTTGAAGTGCTCCAGATCGACGGAGGCGGGCAGCATCCGCTTGGCACGGATGTCACCGAGGAGGTGGCCAGCGCCGTCGAGTATGCTTCTGCCGCGGGTTTCCAATGCTTTCTTGAGCGCTGCCGGATTGCCCGGCAACAGGTTGGTGGGCGCGAGCGCCGCACTGCAGAGCTCGACCATGAACTTGGCCCGCTCGTGATCACGCCAATCCTCGGCGGGGCTGTCCAGCAGCCCCTGGAGCGACTCACAGAAGGCGAAGTAGCTCTGGCCTACCCTTCGATAGAAGGGGTTTTTCTGCCAGGCGCAATCCCTGAACCGAGGATCGGCCTGCGGCTCGATATCGGATTCGCCACGGATGATATCGACCATCTCACCGAGGAAATTCCATCCCTGTCTTCCGAGCTTGGCCGGCTTGACGTAATGCAGCGTCGACTTCACCAGATCGAGGACGCTTTCCTCACGCAGGTACACGCGTTCGTCGTAGCGCGAGCGGCGGCTGGCCGCCTTTGCCGGTGGCCGGCTGACCTTTTTTTGTGGCACAGGCAGTCTCCGTATTCGGTGTGACCGTAGCGATGTCAGGACAAGCGATGCGCTGCTTCCCCGGGGCTCAGTACATGTGCTGGCCGCCGTTGATGGACAGGGTCGCGCCGGTGATGAAGCTGGCGTCCTCGGATGCGAGGAAGACCACGGCGCGGGCGATCTCGTAGGGCTTGCCCATACGACCCACGGGGATCTTGGCCACCAGCTTTTCCTGGATGTGCTCGGGGACGGCACGGATCATGTCGGTGTCGATGGCGCCCGGCGCAATGGCGTTCACGGTGATGCCGAACTTGGCACTTTCGAGGGCCAGCGCCTTGTTGAAGCCGTGAATGCCCGACTTGGCGGCGGCGTAGTTGACCTGTCCGTACTCGCCGGCTTGGCCATTGAGTGAGCCGATATTGATGATGCGCCCGTACTTTCGCTCGCGCATGCTCTCGATCACATTGCGGCAGGTGTTGAAGCAACCGCCGAGATCGGTATCCAGTACCGCCTGCCACTGATCCTTCGACATCTTGTGCATGGTGGTATCGCGGGTAATACCGGCGTTGTTGACCAGGACATCGATGGGGCCCAGGTCGGCCACGATCTGTTCTATATTTTCCTTTACAGCGTCGAAGTCAGAGACATCGAAACGATAGGTGGGGATGCCGGTCCGCTCGGTGAAGGCCGCAGCCCGCTCGACACTGTCGGCGTAGTTGGCGGCCACGAGGTAGCCTTCTTCCTTGAGGGCGACAGAAACGGCTTCTCCGATGCCGCGTACTCCACCAGTAACCAGCGCTACTCTTGCCATTGTCAGGTACCTGTAATCGTCAAATGAAAGGGTTTTTCGGACGAACCATTGCAGTCCGGCCTTGCAGGAGTGATAACGCAAAAAGCCGGCCAACAATTCCATGGCTATGGAAAGGCAACAGTATTACTTTTGTATGGCAGTCCTGTGTCGCACTTCATTTGTCACCCTTGCCAAGCGGAGAAGCGGCATGCTTGCTGCTTGTCTCCGGGGAGGCGGCCAGGACAGTGGGGCGCCATAGCCATGCCATATCTGCAGGGTAAATATCACGTATTTCAGGACGACAGCCGGGAGGCACCGTGACCGATTATCAACCACTCGATAGTGCATTGCAGGCGGGCAGGACCTCGGTGGGTGCCCTGTTTCGCAGCATCGCCGTCGCCTATCCGGAGCGCACTGCACTGGTGGACGGCGAGCGCGAGCTGAGCTATCGCGAGCTTGATGCACGCAGCAGTCGGTGGGCGAATCACTGGCGGGCACGTGGTCTGAAACAGGGCGACCGCGTTGCGGTTCTGCTCCATAACTGTGCAGAATATTTCGAGCTGGAGCTGGCGGCCGCCAAGGCGGGTCTTATTCTCGCGGCGCTGAACTGGCGGC
>JBJHAZ010000146.1:0-5975 GCA_050485225.1 Gammaproteobacteria bacterium | reverse complement strand
GCGTGGATGCAGCGCAAGGGCGTGCCCAACCTTGTGGCCATCCTGGTGCTGTTCCTGGTGGTTGGGCTGTCCTTCTTCCTGCTGTTCCTGGCCCTGAAGGGCGCGGCGGAAAGCCTGGTCACTCAGGCGCCACTTTATCAGGCGCGACTGATCGGCTGGCTCAACGAGATGCAGGCGTTTGCTACAGCGCGGGGCATGCCCGACGAGATGGTGCCCATGACCATCCCCATTCCCACGGCCGGCACCCTGACCAACATGGCTGCCTCGGTGGCCGGGGGTATCGGCCAGTTCACGGCGTATTTCTTTTTTGTGCTGCTGGCGTTCATGTTCCTGCTGCTGGAGGAACGCTCGATCCTGGACAAGCTGAATGCGGCTTTTCCGCGCAACCGGCGTGCGCGGGTGCGTGCCCGACGCTTCATGCGTTCCGTCAATCGGTATCTGGTGATCAAGACCACCTCGAGTGTGGCCACCGGCCTGATCATCGGTGTGGGTCTGTCGGTACTCGGCGTCGACTTCGCCATCCTGTGGGGGATTCTCGCCGGTTTGCTCAATTTCATTCCGACGGTCGGTTCCATCATCGCCGCGGTACCCGGTGTGCTGGTTACGCTGCTGGGTCTGGGCATCAGCGAGGCGGTCATTGCGCTGATCCTGTACGGGGCGACCAATGTGGTGATCGGCAGCATCATCGAGCCCCGCTTCATGGGCCAGACCCTGGGTCTGTCGCCGGTGATCGTGCTGGTGTCGTTGCTGGTATGGGGTTGGGTATTCGGTCCGGTCGGCATGCTGTTGTCCATCCTGCTGACCATGATCCTCAAGCTGGCTCTGGAATCCAGCCCGCAAACCCGCTGGCTGGGCATTCTGCTGAGCGATGGGGTCAAGAAGCGCACCGGGACATCTGTGGCGCCGGGCAACCGCTGAGCCGCGTGTCCGGGCAGTCTCTCTCAGTCGTTGTTTCCCCCCTGGCGGTGCTCCCGTGGCAACGCTGAGTGCGCCCCGGTACCCGCTGGCCCCGCTGCGCCGTTACAGGCGCCGTTGACCCATCCTCTCTATTACCTTGAAAACGGTCTGACCGTGATTCGTTGGGTGCGCGAGTTGCACGGCGACCTGTTGCTCGGGGAGGAGGCCGCGCCGGAGCTTTCCATCGACGATCTCGACCGGTTGCTGCGTCGCGACCAGTGGCTGGTCATGCTCGATGGTGCTGGCAACTGAGGGTGTCGGGTTCAGGCTTGCCGGCCGCCGCAGCGTCCCCAAGCGGACGCTGGTATCGGTTTGGCGCGAGTGCTGGGGCGGTGCCCGTCGTCCCCTCCGGGCCTGGTGGCCCGATACGACCGAGACCGTGGTGCGCCTGTGCGATTTCGCGGACCGTGGGGGAGACCTGGACTTGCGTTTTACCCCGGAACCGACCGCACGAGAGGGCGTCGAGGGTCATCGTCGGTTGGCGGCAAGGCGTGGGGCGGGCTGCCGCGCCGAGTATGCCTTTGAGGGTGAGCGCTGAGGGCTCGGTGGGAGATCGGCGAAGGATGTGGGGCAGGCCGACCCCGGCAAAGGGCCGGCCTGTGACCCCGCCAGTGAGGGCGGGGTGACGAACCCTGGACGGTACTGCTTACTGGGTCAGTTCGTCGGCAGCTTCGTCCGCTTCTTCTGCTGCATCGTCGGCGGCGTCCTCGGCGTCGTCGGTCCATTCTTCGTAGGTGTCGCGCGCTTCGTCGGTCCACTCGTCGTAGGCTTCGCCGGCGCGATCCATGTACTCGCCAGCCGTATCGGCGGCGTCCGAGGCGGCCTCACCGGTAGCATCCATGGCGTCGCGGGTGGTTTCCTGCACCGCGTCCATGGTGTTTTCGTAGGTATCCTGCGGAGCAGCCGGTTCGTCCGACGAGCCGCAGCCGACCAGCGAGAACGTGGCGGTGGCAAGCAGTGCGGCAAGACCCAGGGCGGGTTTGTTCATTTTCATTGTCGTCTCCGTTGATGTTGGCCAATCACAGTGATCGGGGTTTTGATGGCTAATGCCCGAACTATTAAAGTTCCCTCAGATTCCAGCGTCAAGCCCCGGATTTTTCTGATGTACTGGGATCGGCGGGCAGTTTGATAGAATGCTGCCATTCATTCCATGAAGAGCGCCATGACCGAGTTGCCCGAATTCCGACTGGACCAGCACCTGGCCGCGAGCAGCGCCGCCGGAGGCACGTTGGCCGTGACCTTCCAGTGCCGGTCTGCGGATGGCCGGGACGATCGACTCGTGGCGGTGTACGAGTGGCAACGCCGGAACGGCGCCGTGGAGCCGACACGTTTTCTGGTCACCGATCAAGTGGGCGCCGTCGGCGACAGCCCCATTGACATCGTTGCCCTGGCGGACACCCTGCAGGCTCCACTGTTCGGCGTGGGCGCGCCGGCCCGGCTGGCGCCGGTCCACATACCCAAGCCCTGGGGCCAGGAAATCTGGTTTACGGGCATCGAGCAACGAGGTGTCAGCGCCATCGGCGACGGGCAGCACACGGTCCCGCTGCCGTGGTACCTCCAGGCGCTCCCCGGGCGACTGGCGGCCGGTCGTGCCGAGCGCATCAACCTGCTCAAGATTCTCGATCCGCTGCCCGAGCCGGTGCTGGGTGACCTGTATTTCGAGTTGCATCACCGCAAGCAGGAAGTCTATGTGGTCACCGCCGTGGATCCCGTGGCGTGGCCGGCAGGCCGGGGCGCCATTCGCCTCGGCTTTGATCCAGGCGTCCGGGCCGAGCATGATTCCGAGGCGTCGTTTCGCGCCGCCTACCGGGATGCCGTACTGGCCTACCGTCAGGTGCGACTGGAGATCGATACGCTGATCGACCGCAAGCGGGAGGCCGAAGGAGTCGGTCTTCACGACCCGGTGGAGCCCGCGGTGCAGCGCCGGTGGCTGGCTGCGGTTCCCGAACCGCTCGCCGAGCGGGAGCGTCGACTGCGCGCCGCCATGGACAGCTACACACGGCTGTGGCCGCTCGAAGTGGGCGATGTGGTACAGGTGCCGCTGCAGACACCCCACGCGCTGCAGCACGGGGTGCGCACCGTGGAATTTCAGACGCCGGTGTACGAGCGCAGCATCCTGTCGTTTGGCCAGAAGGTGTTGACCCAGCCCCACTGGGATACCGACGCGGCGGTGGCGGTAATGCAGCTGGACGTGGAGAGCCTGTCACAGAGCCGCCCGCTCGCACGGGGGGTCGGCTGGCTGCTGGATCGCATCGTGACCTTCGATGACTTCGTGGTTGACCGTCTGACCCTGGACTCCGGCGCCATCTGGTCACTGGACCCGACCGGTGAATATGGCCTGGCGATGTGTATCGGTGCCGGATGCGAGCTGGGCGACCTGCTTCTGGCTCACGAAGAGGCGTGCTTCCTGCCTGCGGGACGATCCGAGCTGCGTTGCGCCAACCGGGGCAACACCTCGACGACCTTGCTCATCGCCGCGCCCCGGTAAGGGCCGAAGGCGGCCCCGGACATCCGGTCGAGTTGCCGGGAATGGTGGGCCTGTGGCAAAATCGGCCCCCTTTAGTTCCCGGGGCAGCGGCGCGTTGGCGCTTCTGCCTCTTTAACTATTTGTTTTTCAAGCAGATGCGAAAGTGGCGGAACTGGTAGACGCGCTGGATTTAGGTTCCAGTGGGGTAACCCGTGAGAGTTCGAGTCTCTCCTTTCGCACCAATCCACAAGCGGACACCGGCTCTCTTGCCGGAGCGCCGATAGCCTAACTGATTGACGAGGTTCAGAAGATGCAGGTTTCCCTGGAAACGACCACTGGCCTGGAGCGCCGCATGACCGTCGGTGTCCCGGCGGCCGAAATCGACAAAGAGGTCGACAGCCGACTGCAGAAGGCCGCCAGAACCGTGCGCCTGGACGGCTTCCGTCCCGGCAAGGTTCCCATGAAAGTGGTGCGCCAGCGATTCGGGCAGGGCGTGCGTCAGGAAGTGATCGGTGAAGTCCTCAACCGCTCCTTCTTCCAGGCCGTCGATCAGGAGAAGTTGCAGCCGGCAGGCCAGCCCTCCATCGATTCCATCAAGGACGAGCCGGGCCAGGATCTGGAATTTGTCGCTGTGTTCGAAGTGTACCCCGAGATCGAGCTGGCCGACCTGTCCGCGGTTTCCGTGACCCGTCCCGTGGCGGAAGTCACCGACGCCGACATCGAGAAGATGATCGAGAACCTGCGCAACCAGCAGGGCAAGCAGGTGGACGTGGACCGCGCCGCTGCCCTTGGTGACACCGTCAAGATCGACTACACCGGCCGTCGCGACGGCGAAGCCTTCGAAGGCGGCAGTGCCGAGGGTGCCACCCTCAAGCTGGGTTCCGGCCAGATGATCCCCGGTTTCGAGGACGCCATCGTCGGCATGAAGGCCGGTGAAGAGAAGGTGGTGCCGCTCGAATTCCCCGCCGACTATCACGCCGAGGACCTGAAGGGTGCCGAGGTGGAATTCACCATCAAGGTGGGCTCCGTGCTGGAACAGCAGCCGGCCGAGCTGAACGACGAGTTCTATGCCCTGTTCGGTGTCAACGAGGGCGGCGAGGAGAAGTTCCGCGAGGAAGTGCGCGCCAACATGGAGCGCGAGCTGAACAATGCGGTCCGCAACAAGGTCAAGTCCCGCATCATGGACCAGCTGCTCAAGCTGCATGAGGTCGATCTGCCGGCGAGCCTGGTGTCTGCCGAGATCACCCAGCTCAAGCGCCAGATGCTGCAGCAGTTCGGTGGCGACAGCTCCAATTTTGATCCCTCCATCCTGCCCGACGACCTGTTCAAGCCCCAGGCGGAGCGTCGCACCGCCCTCGGCCTGATCGTGGGCGAGGTGATCAAGACCGCCGAGATCAAGGCCGATTCCGACAAGGTGCGTGCCAAGGTCGAGGAAATCGCCGCCACCTACGAAGACCCCGAAGAAGTGGTGCGCTACTACTTCGGCAACCAGCAGCTGCTGTCGGGCATCGAGTCCGTGGTGCTGGAGGACAGCGTGGTGGAGCATGTGCTGACGAAGGCCCAGGTCTCCGATGAGTCCTGCAGCTACGAAGAGGCCATGCAGCCCGACCCCGAGCCCACCGCGGAAGCGGCCGAGGAGTCCGCGGACGCGTGATTCCTCACTCCCGGCAGGAGCGGCGATGGCCGGCCTGCCGGGGTGCCTTCCAGGCCGGATCAACCAAGGTTCGGCTTGCCTTATTGCCCCTCACAGATACAATGAAAGCCTTGACTCTTCTTGCCTGTGAGGTTGTATGGCTCCGGAATTTTTCTCTTCCCACCTTTCTTCTCCCCAAGCTGCCGGTAATCTGGTGCCGATCGTTGTCGAGCAGACCGCTCGCGGCGAGCGTTCCTTCGACATCTATTCCCGCCTGCTCAAGGAGCGAGTCATCTTTCTGGTGGGGCCCGTCGAGGATTACATGGCCAATCTGGTCGTGGCCCAGCTGCTGTTCCTCGAATCCGAGAACCCGGACAAGGACATTCACCTCTACATCAACTCGCCCGGTGGCTCCGTGACCGCGGGGATGTCCATCTACGACACCATGCAGTTCATCAAGCCCGACGTGACCACCATGTGCATTGGACAGGCGGCGAGCATGGGGGCGTTTCTGCTGGCCGCCGGAGCACCCGGCAAGCGCCACTGCCTGCCCAACTCCCGCGTGATGATTCACCAGCCCAGTGGCGGTGCCCAGGGGCAGGCGTCGGACATCCATATCCACGCGCAGGAGATCCTGAAGATCCGTGAGCGACTCAACCAGTTGCTGGCCTTCCACACCGGGCAGAGCTACGAGAAGGTCGCCGCGGATACCGAGCGTGACAACTTTATGAACGCCGAGCAGTCAAAGGCTTACGGCATGGTGGATGCCGTGCTGGACAAGCGCCCGTGAAGTCGCTACGATTTTTTCAAGGTGTCCGCATTAATTATTGATTAAAAAGCGGTTTTCATATCGCTGTTGATAGGAGCCATAGCATGGGCGAAAAAGGAAGCGGTGATAACAGCAAGTTGCTGTACTGC
>JBJHAZ010000145.1:0-5976 GCA_050485225.1 Gammaproteobacteria bacterium | reverse complement strand
TTGTCGGTGAGCAGGACGCTGCCTTCCGCTTCGAGACCCCAGATGGTGGAGGAGCCCGCATTGACGATAGCCGTGGTGCCGATCCCGTAGATGTTGCGGTAACCGAGCTGCACCTGCTGGTCCTTGAAGTCGTTGTAGAAGGCCGCGATGTTCAGCGTGGTGGGCATGGCGGTACCAAACTGCAGCTTGGTGCCGAGTTCGTAGGTATCCACGGTTTCCGGCCCGTGCTCGTCGAAGGGCGGGGTTCCCGCCAGGTTGACACTGCCCTGACGATAGCCGCGAGAATATTTCGCATACAGCAGGGCGTCGGGTGCCGGCTTGTAATCGAGGCCCAGGGTCCAGGTCGGCTTCTCGTTGTTGGTGCTGGGATTGCGGTGCAACGTGAAAATCTCATCCGCAGGAAAAAACCCACCGGTCATGACGTTGCCGGGGAAGTTGGCCACGGTTTCGGCCACGTGGCCGCTGGTCTTGTCATGGGTGTAACGCAGGCCCGCGGTCACGCTCAGCTGTTCGGTCAGGTCATAGCTCGCCTGGGCGAACACGGCGCGGTTTTCGTAGCGCACACCGCCCGGCGCGCTGATGACGGCGCCCGTATAGATAGGCAAACCATCCAGGGCGGATGGGGGGAGCGCCCCTGAAGCCACACCCTGTTGAATCTGAAGTGCTGCAAAGCCACCCATGACGTCGTTGCAACGCCAGGCCAGAGGATCGGGATTTCGTACCGAGTGGGGATCACAGGCGAGCAGACCCGAGTTCTGCGAACCATAGTCGTTTTCTGGCTTGGTGCGCTCGTAGTACAACCCGGCCTGCCAGGTCAGGCGATCTTCAAAGCCACTGCCGAAGAACTGCAGCTCCTGCACCAGCGTGCTCGAATCCGCGGTGATGAAGCCGGAGGTCGGCCCGTTCACTTCGTTGAAGATCAGGTTCAGGGGGTCACCGCCCATGAGCGGATTGATCAACCAGTTGGAGGTATACAAGGGTCCCCGGTTGGTGGACTTGAATCGCCCGTAGGAGATGATGTTCTTGACCGTCAGTTGGTCGCTGGCCTCCCAGGTCGTGGTATTGATAGCCTGCCAGCTCTCGATCTTGTTGACGGGCTCCGGCATCGAGCTCCAGATATCGTAGAACCCGTCCTGGCCGGCGGCGCGCCGGCGTTCGAGATCGGCCATGCAGAAATTGCCAAAACTGGCCGCCGTATTGCAATCGATGAGCGAGGACGGCGTATTGTTGTTTTCCGAATCCAGTGTCTTGATGATGGTGTAATTTTCCAGGTTATCGGTGATATCGATCACCGCACTCAGGCGGAAGGCGGTGTAGTCGATGTCCGCGAACTTGTCGGGGCCGATGCCAGAGACATTGTTCAGATACCCGTCCCGCTCCTGGTGGTCGACACCGAAGCGCAGCCGGATATTCTCGTTGACCGGTACGTTCACCACGCCCTGCAGTCGTCGCATGTTGTAGTTGCCCAGCGAGCCTTCGACGTAACCCTCGAACTCGTCGGTGGGTCGGCGCGGGGTCAGCAGCACGGCGCCACCGGTCGTGTTGCGACCAAACAGCGTGCCCTGCGGCCCCTTCAGAACCTGTACGTTTTCCAGGTCGAAGAAGTCGCCGGGGCCGGCGCCATCGCCACTGGTGCTGGTATTGCTCCCGCGCGGCGCAATGACCTCCGCGAAGTAGACGCCCACCGACGAGGTGGTGCGCAGCTCCTGTGAAAAGCCCCGAATCTGGAAACTGGTGTTGTCCTGACCGAAACGGTTGTTGGTCTGCAGTGACGGTGTGTAGGCGGCCAGATCCATGGCGTTGACCACGTTGGCGTCGGACAACTGCTGCTGCGTCAACACCGTCATCGAGATCGGCACGTCCTGAAGCCGCTCTGCGCGACGTCGTGCCGTGACCACCACCTCCTCGAGCTGCATGCTTTGGCCGGGCGCCGCATGGAGCGGCGCTACACCCAAGGTTCCAATGATCGGAGACATCAACGCAATAGACAGGCAGAGCTTTTTCTTCATGACAGCAATCCTCTTTATTATGTTATCGACAGTGCGGTAGCGCAGGCCCGCCGTCGCCGGAAAACCAACAAACCAACCACTTGGTTGCTTGTTAGATTACGCCTGCTGCGACAAAATGCAACCGTCTTTCGCTACTTTTTTCGACCAACAGGCGTACCGAACGGTTTCAGAGGGGAATAAGAGGCGGGCGTTGCGAGGCCAGGGCCCGGCTCCCGCATCGAGCACGGCGCCCCGGGTTCGTTCCCCTGGAGCGTGGTAAAGGTGTCGTACAACGGGACATACCGACCAGAACTCGACGCATACCGGCTCTCAAGGAACCACCAGCACATCCACATTCGGGTTCAGCCGCGCCAGCACCCGCGCTGTGGTGTTGCCACGACGCATGCTGCCCTGACTGCCCCGCTGATTGATCGTGCCCATGACCACCAGGTCGGCGTCAAACTCCTTCACCACGTCGGCGATCACCTCATCGGTGTAACCGGGCCAGACGTGAATATGAGTCGCCGATAGCCCGGTCTCACGCGCCAGCCGCCCCCGATCCGGATAGTGCATGGAATCCAGGTAAGCATTCACCACGTGCAGATGCGCGCCGTTGAGGTTGGCCTCGCGGATGCCGTAGCCGAGAATGCGTTCGTTGAGGGCGATCTGCATCGGGTCGCGGGCCTGAAAGTTCACCGCGGCCACCACCGTCTTGCGCCGCTCCTGTCCGCCCTCCCCTCGCACCAGCACGGTCGGGCAGGGAGAGAGCCCGAGAAACGACCATCGGCCCCGGTTGAGCAGAGGGTTCAGGGTGGGGTGATCTTCGTGGGAGGGCATCACGATGATATCGGCGCCGAACTGCTCGGCGGCCTGCATCCCGGTTTCGGGCCACCGCCCGTGCCACGCATACACGCTTTCGTAGAGCAACCCGGCCTCATCCAGCGGCCGGAATACCTCGCGATCCAGCCAATGCTGGTCGCGCATGAGGGGCCGCGCGCCCTCTCCCCGGGGGCGCGTGTCGTTGCAGGACACATATACACAAACCACGGGCACCGGCTTGCGCAAGGTGGCGCAGGCAATGGCGCGATGCAGCGCATACTGCCGGTCATCCCGTGGGTCGACCAATACAAAGATCTTTTCTTCGAGGGGGTTCATAACAGCGTCTCCCTGATGCCGTTGCAGAAAAGTCCGCAAGGTCAAGACCACCACAAGTCCGTTACCCCGCTGTGACCGCGACGCCTACGAACCGGTCCACACAGGAAGATGCATGGCACATGCCATGCCCTGCCGGGCCCAGAAGCCACCGGCCTTCACTCGCGGTGAACACGAGCACTGCCGGCGACCAGAGTGCCCCGACCTGACTCATTACGACCGGAATCGCCACTGCAGCGCACCAACACAACGCAAAAGCACCGGATCGCCCCGGCCCGGGCCAATCCACCTTCTCTATAAGCGCTGCGGTTTTTTCGGTTGGCACAGGAAATGCAAACAAGGTTCGTACGGGGATCCCCAATGGCGGGGAGCAGCCTTGAACCAGGTAACGACGCTCGCCGAGCTGACGGATGTTCCGGACAGCCTGCGGGCGTTTTTTTGAGGAGTGGACAATGACCAACGAGCGCAACAACGGCTTTTCGCGACGACAGATTCTCAAGGGCCTGACGCTGGCCGCCGGGGCCACGGCGCTGCCGGCCATCATCCCCGGCCCGCTGGCCAGCCGCGCCTGGGCATCCCCCGGCAAACCGGAGACCACCAGCGCCAAGCTCGGCTTCATCGCCTTGACCGACGCCGCACCGCTGTTCGTAGCCGCCGAAAAAGGGTTCTTCGCCAAGCATGGCATGACGGATGTGGAGGTGCTCAAGCAGTCTTCCTGGGGTGCCACCCGGGACAACCTGCAGCTCGGCTCGCGCCGTGGCGGGATCGATGGTGCTCACATCCTCACGCCGATGCCCTACCTCATCACCCACGCCGGCATGGGCGGCGGCGTGAGCTTGAACATCCTCGCCCGTCTCAACCTGGCGGGCCAGTGCATCTCGGTGGGCAATGAATACAGGGACCTCGAGGTGGGTACCGACACCACGGAATTCGCCAAGGCGCTGGCCGAGAAGCGAGCCGGTGGCAATGAAGTGCGCGCCGCCAACACCTACCCGGGCGGCACCCACGATCTGTGGATTCGCTACTGGATGGCCGCTGGCGGTATCGATCCGGACCGCGACATCGCCACCATTACCGTGCCTCCGGCCCAGATGGTGGCCAACATGCGCGTTGGCAGCATGGATACCTTCTGCGTCTGCGAGCCGTGGAACCATCAGCTCATCAACCAGGGTATCGGTTATACGGCCAACACCACCGGCGAGCTGTGGCACAACCACCCCGAGAAAGCCTTCGCGCTGCGGTCGGACTACATCGAGGCCAACCCCAACGCCACCCAGGCCCTGCTGATGGCGGTGATGGAGGCCCAGATGTACTGTGAGGAGCCGGCCAACAAGGAGGAGGTAGCACAGATCTGCTCGCGCCGACGCTGGATCCATGCCCCTTTCAACGACATCGTCGATCGCATGAAGGGCAACTTCGACTACGGTACCGGCCGTGTGGTGGAAAACCACCCCGACCAGATGCGCTACTGGAAGGACCAGGCCTCCTACCCCTTCCAGAGCCACGACCTGTGGTTCCTGACCGAAAACCAGCGCTGGGGCAACCTGCCCATGGATCTGGACACCCAGTCCCTGATTGCAAGGGTCAATCGCGAAGACCTGTGGCGCAAGGCGGCGGAAACGCTGGGCGTGGACGCGGCGGACATTCCCGAATCCAAGTCCCGTGGCGTCGAAACCTTCTTCGACGGCAAGACCTTCGACCCCGAGAATCCCAAGGCCTATCTGGACAGCCTCGCCATCACCCGGATGGCATGACTCCATCCACCTGAACGGTCAGTCACTGCGCGCCTGACCTCGGACAACCCGGGAGTGCATCATGAACACTGAGAGCAAAGCCACTGCAGGCGAATTCTCGCCCACCACCCTGCGACTGCCTTCGGCCCAGGTCGTGACCGGACAGCTGGAGCGCTGGGGGCAGACCCTGATGACCCAGTTCCTGCCGCCGGCCATCATCCTCGGGTCGCTGCTGGCCATCTGGGAGTTTCTCGCCACCGGCGAGGGAGGCGGCAGCCTGCCACCGCCGTCCCAGGTCCTCAACGACACCTGGGAGCTGATCCTCAACCCGTTCTACGACTACGGCGGCAACGACGTGGGCATGGGCTGGCAGGTGCTCGCCAGTCTCGAGCGGGTCGCCTACGGCTACACCCTCGCAGTGATCGCCGGCATCGCACTGGGCATTCTGGTGGGCAAGTCCACCTGGGCGATGCGCGGCCTCGACCCGCTGTTCCAGGTCCTGCGCACCGTGCCGCCGCTGGCCTGGCTGCCCATTTCACTGGCCGCTTTCCAGGCCAGCAACCCGTCGGCCATTTTCGTGATCTTCATCACCGCCATCTGGCCCATCATCATCAATACCTCGGTGGGCGTGCGCAATATCCCCGAGGACTACCGCAATGTGGCGCGGGTGTTGCAGCTCAATGGTTGGGAGAACTTCACCCGCATCATGCTGCCGGCCGCCGCACCCTATGTATTCTCGGGCCTGCGCATCGGCATCGGCCTGTCCTGGCTGGCCATTGTGGCTGCCGAAATGCTGATCGGCGGCGTGGGCATCGGCTTCTTCATCTGGGACGCCTGGAACGCCTCCATGATCAGCGACATCATCCTCGCCCTGATCTACGTGGGTCTGGTGGGCTTCATTCTCGATCGACTGGTGGCCTTCGTGGGCAACCGGGTCACACGCGGCACCGCCGAGTAAGGAGACACAATCATGAGCAAGCACTATCTCACCATCGAAAACGTCGCCAAGACCTTCACCCGCGGCAAGACCGAAACCCAGGTCCTCACCGACGTGAACCTGAAGGTGGATCGCGGCGAGTACATCGCCATCATCGGTCACTCGG
>JBJHAZ010000144.1:0-5990 GCA_050485225.1 Gammaproteobacteria bacterium | reverse complement strand
GGCGGCCCGGCGATGCTGATCGGCCTGGGCGGTGGCGCCGCCTCGTCCATGACCTCCGGCAGCAGCAGCGCCGATCTGGATTTTGCCTCGGTCCAGCGCCAGAACCCCGAGATCGAACGCCGCTGCCAGGAAGTTATCGACCGCTGCTGGCAGCTCGGTGAGCGCAACCCCATCGCCTTTATCCATGACGTGGGTGCCGGCGGTCTGTCCAATGCCTTCCCCGAACTGGTCAAGGACGGTGGTTGTGGCGGCCGTTTCGAGCTGCGCGAAGTACCCAACGACGAGCCGGGGATGTCGCCGCTGGAAATCTGGTGCAACGAGGCCCAGGAGCGCTACGTGCTCGCCGTGGCGCCGGCCGACCTGGAGCGTTTCGCCGCCATCTGCGAGCGCGAACGCTGTCCCTTTGCCATCGTGGGCGAAGCCACCAGCGAACAGCATCTGCTGCTCAATGACCGCCACTTCGACGCCAAACCCGTGGATCTGCCCATGTCGGTGCTGTTCGGCAAACCGCCGAAGATGCATCGCGAAGCCACGTCCATTACCCCGGCGGTAACCCCCGTGGTGACGGACGGTATCGACCTCGGCGACGCCGTGGAGCGCGTGTTGCGCCACCCGGCGGTGGCGAGCAAATCCTTCTTGATCACCATCGGTGACCGCACCGTCACTGGCATGGTCGCCCGCGATCAGATGGTCGGCCCCTGGCAGGTGCCGGTGGCCGATTGCGCCGTGACCACCGTCACCTACGACAGCTTCGCCGGTGAAGCCATGGCCATGGGCGAGCGTACCCCACTGGCGCTGCTCGACGCGCCGGCCTCCGGTCGCATGGCGGTGGGCGAGGCGATCACCAACATCGCCGCTGCGCGCATCGGCGAACTGTCCGACATCAAGCTGTCCGCCAACTGGATGTGCGCCGCCGGCCATCGCGGCGAGGATGCGCGCCTGTACAAGACCGTCGAGGCCGTGGGCATGGAGCTGTGCCCGGCGCTGGGCCTGACGGTGCCGGTGGGCAAGGACTCCATGTCCATGCGCACCGCCTGGCGGGACGAGGGCGAGGACAAGGCCGTTACGGCGCCACTGTCGTTGATCGTGTCGGCCTTCGCGCCGGTGCTCGATGTCCGCAAGACGGTTACACCCCGGCTGCGTGTCGACGCCCCCAACAGACTCCTGCTGGTGGACCTCGGTGGGGCCGCGAACCGCCTCGGCGGCTCCATCCTGGCTCAGACCCATCGCCAACTCGGCGATAGCGCGCCCAATCTGGACCGTCCCGAGTGGCTGCGCAACTTCTTTGGTGTGATCCAGCAGTTGCTGGCAGACGACCGGCTGCTGGCCTATCACGACCGTTCCGACGGCGGCCTGATCGCGACCCTGGCCGAAATGGCTTTTGCCGGCCACTGCGGCCTGGCGGTCGAACTGCCCGAGGCGCACGAACTGCTGCCGGGCCTGTTCAGTGAAGAGCTGGGTGCGGTGCTGCAGGTCAGCGAAGCCCACCTGGCCGACGTCAAGGCGCGTTTTGCCGCCGCCGGCCTGGCCGAGCTGGTTCACGACATCGGCGCCGCCCGTGCCGGTGACGAGATTGCCATCCGCCACCGGGGCGAGGGCTGCTATCGCGCCCGGCGGTCAGAGTTGCACCAGGTGTGGAGCGAGACCAGCTACCGTATCCAGTCACTGCGCGACAACGCCGATTGCGCGGCCGAGGAGTTCGCCCGCATCGGGCAGGACGACCCCGGGCTGAGTGCAAAGCTCACCTTCGACACCAGCGAGGACATCGCCGCGCCGTTCATCGCCAGGGGTGAGCGGCCCCGCGTGGCGGTACTGCGCGAGCAGGGGGTCAATGGGCATGTGGAAATGGCCGCCGCCTTCGACCGCGCCGGCTTTACCGCCGTGGATGTTCACATGAGTGATATTCTCGAGGGTCGCGTGGCTCTGGACCGCTTCAAGGGGCTGGTCGCCTGCGGCGGCTTTTCCTACGGGGATGTGCTCGGAGCCGGTGAAGGCTGGGCCAAGACCATTCTGTTCAACAGCCTCGCCCGGGACGCGTTCACGGCCTTTTTCGAGCGCCGCGATACCTTCACGCTGGGCGTGTGCAACGGTTGCCAGATGGTGTCCAACCTGCGTGACCTGATTCCCGGTGCGGCCCACTGGCCGCGCTTCGTGCGCAACCTGTCCGAGCAGTTCGAGGCGCGCCTGTCGCTGGTGCGGATCGAGCCGTCGCCGTCGGTACTGCTGGCGGGCATGGCCGGTTCCCATCTGCCGATTGCGGTGGCCCATGGTGAGGGCAGGGCGGAGTTTGCCTCCGAACGCGCGTTCCAGGACTGCGACAAGTCCGGGCTGGTGGCCATGCGCTACCTGGAAAACGATCTCACCGTCGCCCAGCGATATCCCGCCAACCCGAACGGTTCGCCAGCGGGCATTACCGCCCTGACCAGTGCCGATGGCCGCGCCACCGTCATGATGCCCCACCCGGAGCGTCTGTTCCGCACCGTGACCCACTCCTGGCATCCCGAGAGCTGGGGTGAGGATGGGCCCTGGCTGCGACTGTTCCGCAACGCCCGGGTATTTGTCGACTGATCGCTGTCGTCGACCAGGCCGTCAGCGAACGCCGGCGGCCTCGTCGATGCGCCGGAAGGCCGGCACCAGAAACCAGGTAAGCGCCACCGCCATCATCAGCAGCACCGCCGCGATGGTCATGGCCCAGGGCGCGCCGAGGTGCTTGGTGGCGTAGGCCAGCGGCAGGGTACCCACCGGCGCCACCGAGATCGACATCAGCATCATCGTGGTGATTCGGCCGCGCATGTGCTCGTCGGTCATCAGTTGCACCGCCGTGTACAACATCGACTGGGCCAGCACCGACGCGCAGAAGATCACCACCAGCAGCACCGTTGCCGCCGTAAAGGACGCGGTGTGGCTGAACGCCACCAGCACGATGCCCATGACCACCGTGGCGATGGTGAGAGGCTTCAACAGGCTGCCCTCCGACAGATGGGACATCAGGATCGACCCCAGCAGCCCGCCGACGCCGATGGCCGCCATCATGATACCGAGCCCGTCGCTGCCGCGCTGCCAGACCTGCTCCACGAAAATCACCAACAGATTCTGCAGCGGCACCACGATCATGATGGGCAGCAGGCCGAACAGCACCGCCACCAGCAGTGGCTTGCGGCGGCCGATGTAGATGAATCCCTCGGCAATATCACGGATGAATGCTTTGCCGCTCGGGTCCGCCGGCGCCTGGCGGTGCAACGGGATGGAGCAGATGAGCGACATCACGTGCACGAACACGAGAAAGCCATAGGCGGCAGACATGCCGCCGAACTCGGCGAGAAAGCCCACCAGTGCGGGGCTTACCATGCGTGCAAAGTTGCCGCTGCCGGACAGCAGCGCGGTCGCCTTGCCCACGGCCGAGCGCCCTACGGTGTTGACCATCATCGCGGTGCGGGAAGGCATGATGAAGGGGAAGCTGCTGCTGGCGACAATGGCGCTGGCCACCAGTACCATGAAGGACAGCTGGCCGGTGATGAGCATGGCGAGCACCACTCCCTCCACCAGCACGATCATCACCTGGGCGATCAGCAGAATCTTGCGCCGATCGAAGCGGTCGATCACGGCCCCGGAAATGAACGAGGTCGCCAGCATGCAGCCACCGGCAATCAGGTTGATGTAGGCCAGCGCCATTTCGTCGCCGGTCAGCCGCCAGGCCAGCAGCGAGCGCAGCAGGATCGAGGCGCCGAAGCCGAAAAACATCGAGGTATTGCCGGCCAGCAGCCAGCTGAACTGGGTGTTCTTCAGCAACTGGAATGCCGAGCGGGGCCGGACGCCCAGGTCGCTGCCCGGCGGTTGGGGTGTATCCATGGTTGGCTCGCGAAAAGCCTGCAGTCGAGGGATTCAGGGCCTCGCCGGGGCTTGAGGTAATAAGATGCCTGTTATTGTAATGGATTTGCGCCGGTTTGATAGATATGCGTCGGAAGGGCGCCGATCACCGGACATGAAAAAGGCTGTCGCGCCCTGGCACGACAGCCTTTCATCGAGCGATCGAAGCTCCTCAGCTGGAGCTTGAAGCGCTGCGCGTCAGCCGTAGAACTCCTGGAAGCGCGCGATAAAGGTATCGTACTGGTCGGCGGGCAGATCGTTGATGCCGGCTGCGGCAGCCCGGCCACCCCCGGTGGGGAACTCCTTGCAGAGATCCACGGCACCGGTCTTGTTGTTGAGCGGAGCCCGAACGCTGATGAGGAAGTTGCCGTTGCTCTTGTGGGTCAGTACCGCATGGGCACGGTCGGGGTAGCGGTTGACCAGATCGTTGCTGTACACACCGCTGACCCGTCGCGACCAGGCGGCATCGGGGAACACGAACGCTGCGGTCTTTTCATTGGCAACCGCAGGCTGAATGGCCTCGGCGGAGGCCATGTCGGTACGATAACCCTCCTCGAGCTGCGCGAAGTTGTCGCGACCGGCACCCTCGATGAACTCGAGCGGGTTCTCGAACTGGCTGACCAGTCGGTACAGCTCGGCGGGCGCGAAGTGCAGATCGTCCAGCGACTCGCCGTAACCGTTGTAGTTGAGATAGATCCCCAGATTTTCCAGTTTCGCGACCTGGGCTTCGGAGAGATCCAGCGTACTGGCCAGGTGGAGCGCGCTCTTGCGCAGGTTGTCGCCAAAGGCGCCGACCACTGCCCAGGCGGTGAAGCGGCCGCGCAGATGACCGTTGATGATCATTGCGGTACAGGTGTCGGGCGCTTCATTGATGAGCGCGGTGCAGTTGTCCGCCTTGGGCGGCTCACCGGCGTCGTGGTGATCGGCGTAGAACACCTCGGCTCCCGCCTCCAGGAGGCGGTCGAGGTCGGCGCGGTTCTTGGCCATGGACACGTCGAGCACGGTGACGCGGTCGCCCGCACCGGCCTGCACCTGCTTGAGCAGGTTGATATCGCGCTTGACGCCGGTGACCAGCGTGGCGTTGCGGGGCTCGGCCAAACGCAACTGCACCAGTGCGCAGATGCCGTCCGCGTCGCCGTTGAACACATCGTAATCAGCCATCGGCTCGGTTCCTTGTCATCGTTCTTTTTTGCTCAGGCAGGCTCGTTTTCCTTCAGCGAACAGGGGATGGCAGGAATCCCGTTCGCGCAGGGACTGCGCTCCTGCAGAAAGATATGGACCCCGACGCAGCGAGCTGTCGCGGGGTCCTGTGGTTCAGTCTTACTGGGTGGACTGGTAGTAGTCCATCAGGATCTGGGCTACTTCGGGGCGGGAGAACTCGGGCGGCGGGGCAATGCCCTGGCCCAGCATCTCGCGTACCTTGGTACCGGACAGGTTGATGAAGTCTTCCGGCTGGTGATCGGGGGCCTCGCGCATCATCACGACCTTGCCCAGTTTCTTGGAGAAGGCGGTGTTGTCCGCGCGGAAGATCTCGATGTCCAGTGCGCCCTCCGGCACCATTTCGTCGAAGATGGTCTGGGCGTCGAAGGGGCCGTAGTAGTCACCGACACCGGCGTGGTCACGGCCCACGATCAGGTGGGTAGCGCCCATGTTCTGACGGAACACGGCGTGCAGTACCGCCTCACGGGGACCGGCGTACAGCATGTCGAACCCGTAACCGGTGATCATCACCGTGTTGGCGGGGAAGTAGACTTCTACCATCTTGCGGATGCAGGCATCGCGCACCGGCGCCGGGATGTCGCCGGCCTTGAGTTTGCCCAGCAGCATGTGAATCACGATGCCGTCGGCACCCAGGCGCTCCTGCGCCATGCGGCACAGCTCCTCGTGGGCGCGGTGCATCGGGTTGCGGGTCTGGAAGGCCACGACCTTCTGCCAGCCGCGCTCCTTGATCTCGTTGCGGATTTCCACGGCGGTGCGGAAGGTGTCGGGGAAATCACCCTGGAAGTAGCTGAAGTTCAGCACCTGGATGGGGCCGGACAGCAGGTGGTTGCCCAGTTGGGTAAACACCGCCACACCCGGGTGTTTGGCGTCCAGGGTGCCGAAGATCTGCTCGGCCATGGTGG
>JBJHAZ010000143.1:0-6000 GCA_050485225.1 Gammaproteobacteria bacterium | reverse complement strand
CGGGCTGCTGCCGCCACCTCGTCGCGCGGTGTGGTCGTGGGGGGCGGCCTGCTGGGTCTCGAGGCGGCCAACGCGTTGCGCAACCTGGGCCTGGAAACCACTGTTGTGGAATTTGCGCCCCAGCTGATGGGTGTGCAGGTGGACGCCGAGGGCGGCGCCATCCTGCAGCGCCAGATCGAGGCGCTGGGTATCCACATCAAGACCAGCCGGAATACCCAGAAAATCACTGCGGGCGAGGAGCATCGTCTGGCGATGCATTTTGCCGACGGCGAGGTGCTCGAAACGGATCTGATCGTTTTCTCTGCGGGTGTCCGACCCTGGGACAATCTCGCTCGGGTTGCGGACCTCAAGCTCGGCGAGCGTGGCGGCATTGTGATCGACAATTTCTGTCGTACCAGCGATTCCGACATCTACGCCATCGGCGAATGTGCCCTCTGGGGCGGCAAGATTTTCGGCCTGGTGGCACCCGGCTACCGCATGGCCGAGGCCGCCGCGAGCCAGCTGACCGGCGAGAAGGTGAGTTTCATGGGCGCCGACATGAGCACCAAGCTCAAGCTGCTCGGCGTGGATGTGGGTTCGGTTGGTGACGCCCACGGTCGCACCGAGGGCAGCCTGAGCTATCGCCTGATCGACGAGCGCGAAGGGGTCTACAAGAAGCTGGTGGTGTCCGCCGATGGCAAGAAACTGCTGGGCGCCGTACTGGTGGGCGACTGCGACAGCTACGACACCCTGTTGCAGTACTGCCTCAACGAGATCGACCTGCCGGACAATCCGCTGGCACTGATCGCTCCGGCGATGGGCGAGGCCCCGGTGCTGGGTGCCGCTGCACTGCCGGCTACCGCCACCATCTGCTCCTGCCTGAACGTGTCCAAGGGCAATATTGTCAGCGCCATCGATGCGGGCTGCTGCTCGCTGGCGGACGTCAAGGCCGAGACCAAGGCCAGCAGTGGCTGTGGCGGCTGTGCGGCGCTGCTCAAGAATGTGGTCGATTGCGAGCTGGAAGCGCGCGGTGTCGAGGTCAACAACAACCTCTGTGAACACTTCGCCTTTACCCGTCAGGAGCTGTTCCACATCGTCCAGGTCGAGGAGATCAAGACCTTTGCCGACCTGCTGGAAAAACACGGGCAGGGACGCGGCTGTGAGATCTGCAAGCCGGCGGTGGCATCGATTCTCGCCTCGCTGTGGAACGATTACATTCTGGAAAAACCCCACGTGGGCCTGCAGGACACCAACGATACCTACCTGGCCAACATGCAGAAGGACGGCACCTATTCCATCGTGCCAAGGATCGCGGGTGGCGAGATCACTCCGGAAAAACTGATCGTGCTCGGCGAGGTGGGCAAGAAGTACAACCTCTACACCAAGATCACCGGCGGTCAGCGCATCGACTTGTTCGGTGCCCAGCTCCATGAATTGCCGTTGATCTGGAAAGAATTGATCGACGCCGGCTTCGAGACCGGTCACGCCTATGGCAAGTCGCTGCGCACGGTGAAATCCTGTGTCGGTTCCACCTGGTGCCGTTACGGCGTGCAGGACAGTGTCAGCATGGCGCTCTTCGTGGAGAACCGCTACAAGGGCCTGCGCTCGCCCCACAAGCTCAAGATGGCCGTGTCCGGTTGTACCCGCGAGTGCGCCGAGGCGCAGAGCAAGGACGTGGGTGTCATCGCCACCGAGAAGGGGTGGAACCTTTACCTGTGCGGCAACGGCGGGATGCGGCCGCGTCACGCCGACCTGTTTGCTACCGATCTCGACGACGAGACCCTGATCCGCACCATCGACCGCTTCCTCATGTTTTATGTGCGAACGGCGGATCGTCTGCAGCGCACCTCCGTCTGGCTCGATAACCTCGAAGGTGGGCTGGATTACCTGCGCGAAGTCATCGTGGACGACAAGCTGGGGATCTGCGCGGAGCTGGAAGCGCAGATGTCCCGCGTGGTCGGCACCTACCAGTGCGAATGGAAAACCACGCTGGAGGATCCGGAAAAGCTCAAGCGCTTCCGCACCTTCGTCAACAGTGACAAGACCGACGACAACGTGGTGTTCGTGCACGAGCGGGATCAGGTGCGCCCGGCGACTCCGGAGGAAAAAGTGCGCATTGTGGCCCGTTCCGCGTAAACGGGCCTGCGGTGGACACCCCGCCGCGAGACAGGGCAAATCGGACATTCTGACCATGGACACAAACATGCAAGTATCGACAGCTGAGCAGACCCGCGAATGGGTCGACGTATGCGGCCTGAACGACCTGGTGGCGGGGAGCGGCGTTGCCGCGCTGGTGGAGGGCCGACAGGTGGCCATCTTCTATCTGCCGGAGGAAAGCCCCGCGCTTTATGCCATCGACAACTGGGACCCGATCGGCGGTGCCAATGTCATGTCCCGGGGCATTGTGGGTGATGTGGGCGGGCGACTGGTGGTCGCCTCGCCACTCTACAAACAGCATTTCGACCTGCTCAACGGCGAATGCCTGGAACAGCCGGCGCACCGGGTCGGTGCCCACGCCTGCGCATTGCGCGGCGAGCGTGTCATGGTCAGCCTTGGCGAATGACCGGCATGGAAACAACCGACACGGCGGTTACGAAGTTCACCACCTGCCCCTACTGCGGAGTGGGGTGCGGTGTCGAGGCGCGGGTAAAGGCCCGCGATGACGGTCGGGCGACCGGCGAGATGGCAGCGGGTTTCGAGGGGTCGGGGCTCATCGCCGTAAGCGGCGATACTGCACATCCAGCCAATCAGGGTCGTCTGTGTGTGAAGGGTTCGGCCCTGCACCAGACCGTCGACGCCTCGGGCCGCCTCCTGCGACCGCAGGTAGGGGGCAGGGCGGTGGATTGGGACACGGCCCTGGATACGGTGGCGGACGGGTTTCGCCGCGTCATCGAAACGCACGGGCCGCAATCCGTCGCGTTCTACCTGTCCGGTCAGTTGCTGACCGAAGACTATTACGTGGCCAACAAACTGATGAAGGGCTTTGTCGGCTCGGCCAATGTGGACACCAATTCCCGGCTGTGCATGTCATCGGCCGTGGCCAGTTACAAGCGGGCTTTTGGCGGCGATATCGTGCCCTGCAACTACGAGGATCTCGAACAGGCCGACCTGCTCGTGCTGGTGGGTTCCAATGCCGCGTGGACCCACCCGGTGCTGTTTCAGCGCATGGTGGCGGCGCGCAAGGCGCGGGGCACCCGGGTCGTGGTGGTCGACCCGCGCCGTACCGCCACCTGTGACATCGCGGACCTGCACCTGCCGCTGCGTCCCGGCAGTGACGGCTACCTGTTTGCCGGCCTGCTGCGTCATCTTCATCAAGCCGAGGTGCTTGATCACCGCTTTATCGAGCAGCACACCCGGGGATTCGAGGAGTCCCTGGCGGCGGCCGACGCTTTTGATGCCGAAACCACCGCTCGCGAATGCGGGCTGGCCGTGGCCGATGTCGAGCGCTTTTTCGAGTGGTTTGCCAACACCGAGCGCACCGTCACCTTCTACTCCATGGGGATCAACCAGTCCACCAGTGGCACCGACAAGGGTAACGCCATCATCAACTGCCATCTGGCCACCGGCCGCCTCGGCAAGCCGGGTGCCGGTCCCTTCTCCATCACTGGCCAGCCCAATGCCATGGGCGGGCGCGAGGTGGGCGGCCTGGCCAATCAGCTGGCTGCCCACATGGATTTTGGCAACGATGAAGACATCGACCGGGTGGCGCGTTTCTGGCAGGCGCCCAACATGGCCCGCGAGCCGGGATTGAAGGCGGTGGAGCTGTTCGAGGCGATCGAGCGCGGTGAGGTCAAGGCGGTCTGGATCATGGCCACAAACCCCGTGGTGAGCATGCCCGATGCCGACCGGGTGCGCCGCGCGTTGGCTCAGTGTGAACTGGTGGTGGTGTCGGACTGCCAGTCGGATACGGATACTGCCGCCTGTGCCGACGTGCTGCTGCCGGCCACCGGTTGGAGCGAGAAGGACGGCACGGTCACCAACTCCGAGCGGCGAATTTCCCGCCAGCGGGCCTTGCTGGCCCCGGCGGGTGAAGCCCGCCCCGATTGGTGGATCGTCACCGGGGTGGCGCGTCGCCTCGGCTACGGCGACGCATTCGCCTACGAGTGTGCCGCCGATGTATTTCGCGAGCACGCGCGCCTGTCCGGCTTCGAGAACCAGGGCCGGCGAGCCTTTGATATCAGCGCGCTGGCCACACTGAGTGACGCTGACTACGACGCCCTGCAACCGGTGCAGTGGCCGGTCAACGAACGGTATCCCCGGGGCCGCGCCCGCCTGTTCGACGATGGCCATTTCTACACCGGGGACGGTCGGGCGCGCTTCGTCGCGGTTGCCCCGCGGCCGCCGCTCGCAACGCCGTGCAACGATTATCCGGTGATTCTCAATACCGGTCGTATCCGCGACCAGTGGCACACCATGACCCGCACCGGCAAGTCGCCTCGGTTGTCCCAGCACCTTGATCTGCCCTTTGCGGCAGTGCATCCGGACGACATGGCTCGCCATGGTCTGGACGAAGGCGGTCTGGTCCGCATCGACAGCCCCCTGGGCCACTGGGTCGGCGTCGTGCAGGGAGACGCGGGCCTACGCCCCGGGGAAGCCTTTGTACCCATCCACTGGAACGACCGCTTTGCCAGTCAGGCGCGCGTCGGTGCCTTGCTGTATTCCCATGTGGATCCGGTATCGGGCCAGCCCGAACTCAAGCAGACCGCCGTGCAGCTGACTCCGGTGGGGGTTGTCCAGTGGACCCGGCTGTTGTCCCGCGAGCGCATCGAGCTGCCCGAGGGCTGCCTGTTCTGGGCCGAGCTGGCGGTCAACGGCGGTTATCGCTACGAAATCGCCCGTGCCGACCGGTTCAATTGGCGCCAGTGGATGATGACGCAGCTGGACGGCGTTCCGGTGGTGGAATACAGCGATCAGGCGGGCCAGCAGCAACGCTGCCTGTGGATCGAGGAGGGAGCGCTTTGTGCGGCGTATTCCGGTCCTGACCGCGCCGCCCTGCCCGAGCCGGACTGGCTCGCGCGCGCACTGGAAACTCCGGCCAGGGAGCTGGATACCCTGTCATTTCTGGCCGGCCGTAATGCGGCGGGTGAAGAGCGCGGGGCCATTGTCTGCTCCTGCTTTGAAGTCGGCGAAAAGCAGATTGTGGCCGCCATCGCCGCCGGCGCCCAGTCGCCCGAGGCGCTGGGCAAGGCCCTGCGTTGCGGCACCAACTGTGGCTCCTGTATCCCCGAGCTCAGGAACCTGATCGCACGCAGTCGACGGGCCGATGCTGCCTAGTGGGCCATGCGTGAAATCCGGCAACAGATCGCGTCACCCCGCGCGGACGCAGTCCTGCCATTCAGTCGCCTCGAGGAGGGCGTCACCATGAATCATACGTCGGAATACCCGCAGCCGGAGCAGCTCGACGCCACCGTCGACCGCGACGCCGGGCTCCAGCCGGACGACGGCGCTGCCGTCCTCTCCCTGCCGACCAAAGGCCCCGCTGCAGCCGTAGGCCGGGTCTGGCTGCTGGGCGCCGGCCCGGGCGATCCGGAGCTGCTGACGCTCAAGGGCGCTCGGGTGTTGGGCGAGGCCGATGTGGTGGTGTACGACCACCTAGCCAACGCTGAGTTGCTGGGGCACTGTCGCCAGGGGTGCCAGTTCATCTACGCCGGCAAGATCAAGGGACGCCACAGCCTGCCTCAGGAGGAAACCAGTCGTTTGCTGGTGCGGCTGGCGCTCGGTGGGCAAACCGTGGTGCGTCTCAAGGGTGGCGACCCCTATGTGTTCGGTCGCGGCGGTGAAGAGGTCTCCGAACTGCGTGCTGCCGGTATCGAGTGCGAAGTGATCCCCGGTATCACGGCGGCCACCGGCTGCGGAGCGGCGACTCAGATCCCGTTGACGGATCGGCGCCATGCCCAGGCCGTTACGTTCATGACCGCGCACCAGCGCAACGGCGAGCTGGCCGTCAACTGGACCATCCTGACCCAGCCCGGTCATACCTCGGTGGTCTACATGGGCCTGTCAAAACTGGAGGAGATCAGC